>JAAUTF010000360.1 GCA_012031775.1 Candidatus Altimarinota bacterium
GTCGAGCAGATCCACGGCGAGCCGCTCTCGCGCCGGGCGCTGCGGGTGTCACGCACCACGGCGCGCTCTTGCATGTCGAGCGCGATATAAATATCGGCGGTGGGATCGAGCTCGAACTCCTTCACCATCAGCTGTCCCACACGGGCAGTGCTGCGCCAGTGGATGCGGTTGAAGCTGTCGCCGGGCGCGTATTCGCGCACCGTCGCCACCGCTGGTGTAACGTTGAACGTTCGCGACCGCGTCTCCTGGCCGCCGGGCAGCTCGGCGCTTGGCAGCGCGAAATGCGGCAGTGCGAACGTCTGCGGATACACGACGATCTCGCTTGTCTCGTGAAAGCGGCGCGTCAGACGCACGATGCCGAAAGGGTCACCGCTGATCAGCGTGGAAGGGCCGAGCGTAAAGCGCCCGCGGCGCGTACAGAGCGTGCGCGCGATCAGGCGCGTGCGTTGCCCGCCGGGGATGTAGGCCACAAAGCCCGGCGCGTGCTGCGGCATATCCGACTGGTCTTGCAGTTCGACCCAGAGTTTTGGCAGCGGCCAGCGGTTTGTGATCGCCAGGCGCTCGCGCGCGTGCTCGCCGACATTGGCACGTGTTGTGAGCACCTCGCGCTGCAATGTGAGCCCCCGCAGGTTGAATACAGCCCACACAAAAGCCAGCAGCACTAGGCCCGCCAGGATATAACTTAGATGAAAGAAAAGCCGAATACCGGTGCTCTGCGCCGCCAGGTAACTCGCCCCGGCCAACAGTAACACCATCGCCGGTCGCAGCAGAGAAGGAAATATCTGTCGCATCATACCCGCATGATACCACGCTTCATAGATTGTTGGCATCACGTTACGCCCTCCACGAGCTGTATGGTACGGCGCTGTACGCGCCATTCGGCATGACACTACATCTGTCGACATTTTGTCGACTCTTGCCGCGTAGTCTACATAAGCCCACTATGGGCGCCGTAATTGACACGACAAGGGGGGAGCACGAATGACTGTCGTCGATGTGATTTCGCCCTGGGAGACCCGGGTGCTGAGCCTGAAGCGCCCGAGCGACCCGCCTGGGCTGAAGACTGCTACCGAGGGCGTCGCCGCAGACGCCGACCATATTTATGTGACGCTGTACCACTTCGATCCGCAGGAGCCAAAGGTCTCTACAGCGCCCGGCCAGCTGGTGATGCTACGCGCGACCGACGGCGTTGAGATCGCCCGTATTACAGTCGGACACCAGCCGCGCCATGTAGCGGTCGATGCGCTGCGCCACCGCGCGTATGTGGTCAACTTCCACCAGGATAGCTACAGCGTTTCGGTGGTCGACACCGCCGCGCGCCAGGTGCGCACCACGATCAACCTCGGCCAGGTGCCGATCCGTGTGGCCCACAGTCCGGAGCGCAACCGTGTCTACGTCACCAATCCCTTTCAAGGTCGCGTCCATGTTATCACCGGCCCCAACGCCGCAGGTAACGGCGAGGCCCTGCTGAACTCGATCACGGTCGCCCCGGGCGTCCTCGGCCTCACGGTCGACGACAGCGCCGACCGGGTACTTGTAACGATCGGCCATCAGGTCAACAATACTTTCATCAGCCAGATCGTGCCGATCAACACCGCTACCAATGCGGTAGGCACGCCCGTTACTATCCCACAGTTCCGCGCCGACCCCGAAGATGTGGTGGTCGATCCGGTCACCGGCAACAGCTTCGTGATCAACCTGGGTATGGATAATGGCGGGACGCTCGCGGCCAAGATCTCGGTCTTCAACGCCGCCTTGCAGTTTGTCGAGCATATCCCGCTGCCGACGGATGCCAGTCATCTGACTTTTGATCTGAAGACGCGACAAGTGCTAGCTTGCACGCGTGATAATGTGCAGGTGATCGACGCCGCAACGCGCAAGGTGGTCAGCGTGATCGACACGCCACCGCTACCGCGTGGTGTCGCCGTGACCCCGCTCGGCTCGCGGGTGATCGTCGGCGATACTCAAGATGGCAAGTTGACGATCGCCACGCCGGTGGGCGTCGGCCCCCACGATGTGTCTGTGGTGCGCCCCGACGACTTGTTGCAGCTCGATTTCGACTTCGTCAATTTGCGCGTCGACGCCGGCCCCAACCGCTCCGCCAAGCTGGTCAAGATCGATCCAGGCCAACCGGCGTTGATCGTCGTCAATTTCCCGCCGCAGCATCTGGCCGAGCGCGCGCTGACCACCAGCGACGTGTTTACGCCGCCGCTCGTCTCACGCCTCTCTGGCCCGAGCCGCCTGGCATTCCGCCTGCCGAGCGGCGTGAACGAGTTGCCCTACACGCTGGCAAGCCTGCTCGATTGGGCCAAACTTTGAGCCAAGCCTGGTTCCTGCCGCGCTGCCGCCCGGTGCCTCGCCCCCCACACCACCACCGCTGGCCGCGCCGAGCGCGCTGCAAACCGCTATCGAGCTGCCGTATCGGCTGACGCTTTCGCCCGATGCTGGTACGCGCTGGGAGCATACCACCAAGCCGGTGACCCGCAACGGGCGCAGCGAACTTTGGCATACACGTGCCCGCCCGGCGCAGGGTCTCGGCGATCGTATTGCGTTGCGCGCCGTTCACTCGCCTGACTTCCCGACCACCACAGTCCAGTTTCCCTTCAACAGCACGCTCAGCGCCGACCAGCGCCGCCAGATTGTACGCCTGACCGCCGACTTCAGCCTGGCGGCACCCAGCGGTGCGCAGCTGCCGCGCCCGGCGCTGTCCGACGAGTTGATGCTGTCGGCCATGGGCGGCTCGCTACGTCTGCGGGCAAGCTGGAACCCGGCCACTGTCCCCGGCCAGGGCCTGAATCTGACGGTCTGGCAGCACCTCGCGACGCTTGGGCGCGACCACAATGTGCGGCTGGCCGAGCTTGGCTCGCTGCTGCCCTTTGGCCACCGCGTGATCAAAGTTACGACCAACCAGCGCGAAGTGTTCGAGGGCCCGGCGATCGACAACAAGCGCACCCACTTTGCCGTCCTACGCCAGCGCGAGTACCTAGTGATCGTCGAGGCCGAGAAGCGCTTCGACAGCCCTGCACTACTTCAGCAGTACACGGCTCAGGGCCGCGAAATGCCGCTTCGCAGCGTCCGTATACAGATCGGCGAGACGCCCGATCTGACGCCCGGCGGCGATGGCCCGATCGGTGCAACGGGGGCGTTCTGGGTGAAGGTCGGCACCTCCGATTTCCAGTTCCCGCTGGCGGCCACCGATGCCGATGGCGAGACGTTTGCCTTCAGCGCGCCCATGGTCTTTGTGCCGTTCACCGTCGAGGCCAACCCGGGCGCGATGGCCCAGATCCGCACCGCCTACGCCACCAACGTGCTCAACGATGCGCCACGGCGCACCGCGCCGGTGAACGGTCAGTCGATCGCGTTTGCGCCCCGCGTCGCAGCGGCGAACGATGCCGCCAGGCTGAGCACCGAGCGTGTGCTGTTCAATTTGCAGGCCATCGCTGGATCGGCTGACGCCCCGCCCTTCTTGCCGCTGATCGAGGAGGTCGCCGCGCGCATTCCCGCCGTCGAGGCGATCACCGGCGTGGCCCAGGCCAGCGAGCTGCGCTTCTTTGCGCCCTACTTGCAAGGCACGGTCGACGGTGCCGCCAACCAGGTCGCCGCTTTTATGCGCCTCAAGCAGCCGCTAGCGCTCGACTTCCCGGCTGAAACGGTCGGCGGCCTCGCCAAAACCGCTCTGCAGATGAGCGGCCTTTCGCGCACGCTCGGCCCGCTGCCCGGCGATTTGTTACAGCTGGCGAAAGGAGAGTTTAATCCAGAGGCGATCTTCAAGGATCTGGCCTCGGGCCTCGGTGCCAAGTTGCTCGGTGTGCTCAGCCTCAAGGACATACTCAGCACTTTTACCGGCGGGGCCGACTTCTTGCCCTCGATTCCGAAACTGCTCAGCGAGACTAAGCGCCTGGCCAACAATGTGCCCGAAAGCGTCGTAACGCGCTTCGATTGGTCGCCGAAGCTCAAGGACTTCGGCCCCTTCAAAGCCCGCCTGCCCGGTGCTGCCGCCGAACTGCTTGTGAAGAGCACGATCGAGCAACGCCTGGAGCCTGGCGCGCAGCCGACCTACCAGGTCGAAGGCACGCTCAAGAACTTTCAGATCGACTTTGTCGCAGTGCTCCAGGTTAACTTCGCCAGCCTGCGCTTCAGCTCGGGCAGCGGGCAGAAGACCGCAGTGAAAACTGTGCTTGCCACGCCGCCGATCGCCATGGGTGGGGCGTACGCTTTCTCGACAAGCTCCGCGAGCAGCTGCCTCCCGGATTGCTCGGCGATCTGCCCCAGGTAGATGTCAGCAATACGGGGGTGGTCGTCAGCAGTTCGTTGGCCCTGCCGCCGCTAGCCTTCGGTGCCTTCACGCTCCAGCATGTTATCCTCGGCGCGCGGCTCACCCTGCCCTTTGTGGACGACCCGGCGCGGCTGCGTTTCAACTTCGGCACCCGCGAGCAGATGTTCGCCTTAAGCGTGCTGGCGATCGGCGGCGGCGGCTTTTTAGGCATCGAGGTCGAACTCAACCGTGTGATCGGTATCGAGGCGGCGCTCGAGTTCGGCGGCACGGCGGCGCTCAACCTGGGCATCGCCCAGGCCGCAGTCTTCGCCATGGCCGGTTTCTACTTCAACTTTACCGAAGACGGCGGTGAACAGCAGGTCGACTTCACCGGCTACATTCGTTACGGCGGCTCGGCGACCGTGCTCGGGTTGATCTCGGTCGGCGTGGAGTTCTACCTGGGGCTTACCTATCGGCCCGAGGAGAATATCATCGAGGGTCAGGCGGCGGTCACGGTTAGCTTCCGCATCGCCTTTTTTAAGAAGTCCAAGACGCTGCGGGTGTCGCGGCGCTTCAAGGGGCTTGATGCGCTTGGCGATATTCTTGGTGCAGGGGCGCTCGCCGCTGGCGGGGCCGCGTTCGGCGATGTATTCGCCCAGGCCGACTGGCAAAATTATGTGAAGGCATTTGCCTAAAGGATACACAAATATGGCAACCCAGACAATTATCTGGACTGCGCTGCCCAATGGGATCAGCGGCACTGGCGCGAACCGCGTGCTCAAGCTCTCGGTCTTTGTCTCGCCGCGCTTGAAAGCGGCGGCGAGCGAGGGCGACCGCCTGAGCCTATTCGCCGACCTGCTCGATTGGCCAGCGCGGCTTCAGGGAGCCAGCTTCAAGCTCCAGTTCACCAACGGCCCCACGGTCGACGCGACGTTTGACAAGAGCAAGCTCGACTCGGCGCTGTGGAAGGCGCTGTTCACGCCCGAGAGCTTTGTGCGGCCCTTCGTCTTCGACAACTTTCAAGGCCGTACGCTCATTTCCTACCCGGCCAAGCTGCTGCACCAGTCGGTGAAGCAAAGCTATCAGACCACCGTGACACGAGACCCTGAGGGTTGGAGCGTCATCGATGAGGGCGGTGTACGCGGCCTCGATGCCTGGGCGGTCGAGTGGAACGCGGCGGCTGAGGCGGCGGCCCTGGCCAACCTCGGCAAGCCAAACCCCACCGGCACCGAGCTTACTGCACGCGCGTTGCTTTTTCACCGGCGGCCTGCGGAGCCGTCGGTGCAGTTGCCCGCCGACCCCAAAGACCACGAGCGCACGCTGGATGTTCACGAGGCCTTCACCGCGCTCAGCAGCTACCCCGAGCTGATGCGCCGCCTTGGCCTGGTAATCGACCTGACCGTTCCGGCCAGCGCGGTGCCGCTAAGTGTACCCGCCGCTGTGCCGCCCACCACCAGCCATGTTGCGCTACTGCCGACGGTGCCGCCAGCTCCGGGCGGTACGCTAACCCGAGTCAACCGTAGCCCGCGCACCGCCTGTGTGGTCAGCGCCAACGGCTTTATCGCGCGCCCGATCGGTGCCGACTTCGCCGACGGTCTGCTGCTGCTCAACGACGTCAACTATGATCTTGTCCCGGTCGACATCGATGGCGCAGCGCTCAAGCTTGTTAACACCGTCTCCTCACTCAACCGCCCAACCGAGCTTACAACCTTTGGTGAAGGCCCGCCGGTGCTGCGCTCGGCCGGCATCACCCTTGCGCGCACCAACGAAGCCAGCCGCACCACTGCTGCCTTTGGCCGCGCCCAGGCCAATAATACGGCTGTGGAAGCGGGGCAAGACGTGCAGCTCTTCGCCGATGATCTTGTCACCGGGCTGCGCATCGACGTATTCGATGAGACCAAAAAGGCCTGGCGCTCGCTCAACCAGCGCGTCGGCACCTATCGCTTCGAGCGCGCCAATCTCACCCCAGACGATCACCGACGAAGGCTATGTGGAGCAGGCGCTGAGCGAGGCGGCGGTGGCCCGCAGCGGCGGCGGTAGCGGCGACGCTGCT
>JAAUTF010000361.1 GCA_012031775.1 Candidatus Altimarinota bacterium
GGGCAGCGCAGCGAGCCAGGCCTGCGACGGCGCGGCACCGGCGCGCCAGGCAAGCATAACAAGCGGGCCGCTACCGTGCATACACGCGAGCCGAATGGCGTAGGCAGCGCCAAGATGGCTGGTCGGCAGGTCGAACGCTTCAAGGAGCGCGCGCAAGCCCGAGTTGTCGCTATCAAGCGACGGCACCAACATCGGCACGCCGGTGTACGCGAACTGCTGCATGAGCGCGGAGTCGACAAGCGCAATATCGGTGGCGAGCGGCCTACGCTGCAGCGGGGCTGTACCCGCAGCATCGAGCGCGACAAGCCGTAACAGCGGACCCACCGGCGGCGTATCGAGGTAGCCGATCAGGGCAAACGCACTGCCCCCCTGGTCTGCAACCGCGAAGATCAGATCATAAGCCGCTGCGGGAGACGCACATCGGAGGAGACGCCGCGTAAGCGCCAACCAGTCGCCAGTGTCGCTTGCAGGTGCTGGTGTTGGCAACTGATTAATCAGCACTGTCGGCGAGAACTGGTCCATCTGCCCCCTCTTGGTCGTCGAGCAAGGCCGATACGCGCCTACTCAGCTGAAATATATCATATGGCTTGACAATATAGCCCTTTGCACCGATCGCGAGCCCGCGTTGCACCTCGGCTTCTTGCGAGCGCGCCGTCAGAAAAATGACCGGTAGATGGGCTGTGCGCGGATGGGCCTTGAGCCGAGCGCAGATCGTAAAACCATCAACCTGAGGCAGCATCACATCGAGCAACACCACATCGAAGGGCTCGCGCAGGGCACAATCGATCGCGCTGAGGCCATCGCCAACAGCCACCACCTGATGGCCATCGTCTTGAAGCGCGAGGCTGGTGATCAGCTGAATATCGGGTTCATCCTCGACCAGTAACACTTTCATGCTCGCCACGTTCCATCAACGCAAGTTGACGCGCCACTTCTTCGACCGCGACGCGCTGCTTACGGTAGAAATCCGACTCGCTCATCGCGAGCCGGTTCGCCACATCGCGGACGGTTTTGCGCTGCAGGAAACGTCCTTCGAGCAAATTGTACAACAACCATTCTTGCGCTGAAGGGTCAAGCTGTTCGTCGGGGCGCAAATTGCCGATGGCCTGCCGAAGCACAGCCTGCAGCGCCCGTGTCGAACTGCCGCCTTGTTCATCGAGCATTCGGCGCACAGTGCGCAGGCCGAGCAGGGGGCTTTCGGCCAGCTTCGGCCCACCCCAAAACTGGGTCAGCGCATCTTTGACAAGCTGAGTAAACTCAGGCGAGTCGATCAGGCCGTGCTCAAGGCTCTGCAGCGAAGAGGGCGTAGCCTGCTCGAGTTTTGTCGAGAGCTGCTGCAGCGACTGCATCTCCGGGCCAAGGCTGCGCAAGCTATCGAAGATGCGTTGCTGCATCTGCACCATCGAGATCGCCATCTCCATCTGATGGGCGAGCACGCTCATCAGGCGGCGCACTGCCGGGTCGCGGCTGCCAGCGGCCTCGAATTGCTGTGGTGTGCAGGCCACGCCGAGGACACCGACAAAACGACCATCGGGGCTGCGCAGTGGCATCAGGCAAAAGCCATCGACGACGATGATCTGCTCGGCAAAGCCGACAGCACCGTTCGGGCTAGCCATACGCTCGATACGGGGATGAGATCGTTGAGCGGGTAATCGTTAACAAATCGCTTGACGTGCGAGCGCGGACCACAGCTCGCACGCACTGTATAGCCATCATCGCCAACGCCGACGACAAACCCCGTCTCGACGCGCAGGGCTCCACAGATGGCGATCAGCGAATTCTCGAGCAGCTGACGCAGGTCGGTGCGGGTGAAGGTACTCGCGCGGCAAATTGCGTAAATACTCGATTTCGGTATGGTCTTGGCGGTAGACGAGGGCGTCGAGATAGGGCTTGACGCGGCTGATAAACAGCGGCAGCACAACCGTCATGATCATCACACCGAAGGTGAGCAGCGTATCACTCGGCAAGCCGAGCAGGCCTTCCAGGGTGGGCATGGCCATAATACAGAGAATGATCATCACGCCCACAAAGGGGCCGTAGAGCCACCAGCGGATGAAATCCTGTTTGATCAGGCGGTCGGGCAAGAGCACACCATGAAAAGCCACACTATAGGTCATCACCGTGATCAGGACGGCGACTACGGCGCTGACGACCGAGGCCAAGGCGAGCACAGCATCGGGGCTGAGCGTATCGGTTCCGGCGATCACGAGGTAGGGAAGACGCCAAGGCCAGGGCGACAAAGGATAGGCCGAGGTAGGCAAAGCGACGGCGCATGGTAGGCGTCAGCGCTTCGCGGTGCGCCTTACGAATAGCAAAGAGAGTAACAATGGCGGCCAGCACGAAACACAAGCCATAGACGGGAAACAACGGGCCAGCACCGAACTGCGCGATCAGGCCGCCCTCGAAGCTGCCCGAGACGACAAGATCGCTGCGCCGGGCGACAAGAAAAAAGATCAAGCCGCTGACGAGATAACCGCCGATAACCAGCATTCGTCGCTGATGCAGGGCACGCCGCGTCAGATCAGCGGCACTTAAAGCATGGGCCAGGTGTAGATACGCTGCCGGAACTAGCGCAATGCCGAGCCACTGCGCGCGCGCAAGGAAATCGCGGGTATTGGGGTTCGATGCACGGATCGCCAGCACATCGCCCGAGTAAACGACAATTACACAGAAGAGCAGCACGCAGAGCGAGCGGGCGATTGAATTGCGAAGGTTTTGAAGCGCAATATAGGCAAGCAGTGAAAAAGAAACAATTAACACTGCTGCATCAAGCAATTGATTAAGCTGTGCAAACAAGGTTGTCATATACTCAAAGCGTCCGCCTCTGCCGTAGATTATACCATAGGGGCTTTAACGGGCCGAAGCAGGCCCTATGGTATAATTCGTTAGATCGCGAGCTTGCAGTGCAGGCTCGCGATCTGACGCTAAGACTGTTTAATGAGGCTCCTGCCCATGTTCAGCTTGCGCAGCCTACCGAACTGGCTCGGTATTTTTCGCATCGTTGCCACGCCGCTGCTGGTATGGTTGGTGCTGCTTGGAACAGCGGCCAGCTATCTGTGGGCAGCGCTCTTGTTAGTGCTTATGGCGTTAAGCGACATGGCCGATGGTCGGCTTGCGCGACATTTGCAGGTTGTCTCGCCGCTGGGTGTATTTCTCGACACCATCAGCGATAAAATCTTTGTGGCCGGCGTGCTGATCCCGATGATCGAGCGTGATCTGATCTCGAGCTGGGTGGCGGTGGTGATCATCGTGCGTGAGTTCGTGGTCTCGGGGCTGCGCTCATTTGCAGCATCGGAAGGCGTGGTGATCGCTGCCGGGACACTGGGCAAACAGAAGCTGGTTATCCAGGTAACGGCCGTGGTCTGGCGTTTGCTAGCGGCGAGCGCCGCAACTGGTGGCGCGATCGGCAGCTTCGGCGGCGGCCTCTTGCTGCCGCTGCTTAACCTCTGGCCTGCGGTTATGGCGCTGGCAGTCTTCTGGACGCTGCTTTCAATGCTGGACTATATGCGTCAGGCCTGGCCGCTGCTGGTGCGTTCGTGGGAGCCGCAGTGAAGGTTACAGGTTTACAGCAGTTGAGCGCGCGGTAATGCGCCGTAGGGGTGCAACAGGCTCACCCCTACGGCGTCTTATCGTGCCATCGTGAAGAACTCCTGGTTCGGGCGCAGGGCGAGCGCAGAGGCGAAGCGGTTGCTGTAGTTGAAGAAGGCCGCGATCTGGGCGATGTCGGCGATGTCTTCGTCGCTGAAGCCCACTGTGCGCAGTGCCGCGATGTCGGCCTCGTCGCAGCGGGCCGAATCGTTCGTCACTTTGACGGCAAAATCGAGCATGGCGCGCTGGCGCAGGCTCAGATCGGCGGCCCGATAGTTGGCCGCGATCGTATCGGCCAGCGCCGCGTCTTTGCTGCGAACGCGCAGCGCCGCGCCGTGCGAGACAAGGCAGTAGAAGCAGTGGTTTTCCGCCGAGACGACAACGGCGATCATCTCGCGCTCGGTTTTGCTCAGCCCCGACTCTTGCTCCATCAGCGCGCTGTACAGCGCCAGAAAGCCGCGCAGCGCCTGCGGGCGCAGGCTCAACGCCTGATAGACGTTGGGTACGAAGCCGGGCTTTTCACGGCTCTTTGCGAAGAGAGCCTGGATGTCTTCGGGTAGCGTTTCCTCTTCCGGCACTGGCAGACGGCTAATAGCTTGAGTCATTGGTGTCCTCGGTGTTGATGGCAGAATTCAGGAGTCAGGAGTCAGAATTCAGAAGTTTCTGCGCATCATAACGCAACTCCTGACTCCTGACTCCTGAATTCTACGGCGTAACCCGCACATAGATTGTAGCACCATAAAAGCTCTGGCCGACCGAGGAGAAGGTGAATTCGACCTGGTAGATGCCGGGGCGGGTGAACGAGACGGCGGGGAAGACGATGCCGCTGCGCTCGCCGTTTTCGTCGACGCGACCGCTGGCGAGTGCGCCGCTACGGGTGCCGCCAGGTGGCGTGAAGCGATATTCGAACTGCGAGTCGGCCAGAAAACCGAA
This sequence comes from Candidatus Altimarinota bacterium, assembly GCA_012031775.1. Classification (GTDB taxonomy): domain Bacteria; phylum Chloroflexota; class Chloroflexia; order Chloroflexales; family Chloroflexaceae; genus JAAUTF01. The sequence goes on from JAAUTF010000361.1 coordinate 4,522, forward strand.
GATGTCGATCTCTAGGGCCTGATTGACGCTGATGCAACGTTGCGGTGATACACGCGCATTGATCGGCGGCGGCACGTCGGGGCAGGGATCGCCGGGAATGCTTGCGCGCGACCAATGGGGGTTGCGGTCGTCGGCGAAAGTATGGCTGATGTTCACCTGGCCGCTGCCATCGGAGAGCATCAGGTAAATTTCGCGGTTGCCGTCGCGGTCGGTCTCAAAGGCGATGCGTGCGCCATCGGGCGACCAGGCGGGCGCAACATCGTTCGCCGGGCTACGGCTCAGGTTGCGCGGGTTTACCCCGTTGTTGTCGATCAGCCAGATCTCCCAGTTGCCGGAGCGGTTGCTGGCAAAGGCAATGCGCGACCCGTCGGGCGACCAAGCAGGAGAGTCGTCGTCGGCGCTGTTGTTGCTGATATTGCTCTGGCCGCTGCCGTCGGCATTCATCACATAAATTTCTTCGTCGCGCCCAAAAACCGCCGAGCGGTAGGCGAATGCGGCGGCCATCGGGCGACCAGGTAGGGGCGCGGTCGGTGGCCTGGGTTCGCGCGAAAGGTTGCTCTGGCCGCTGCCATCGGCGTTCATCACATAGATCTCCCAGTTGCTATCGCGCTCGCTGGCGAAGGCGATGCGCGAACCATCGGGCGACCAAGTGGGGAAGCCATCGGCGGCGCTGTTATTGGTGAGCCGGGTAAGGTTTGCGCCATCGAAATCGATGACATAAATCTCAGGCAGCCCGCCAGCACGCGGTGAGGCAAAAGCGATGCGCCTGCCGTCGGGTGAAAGCGCAGGCGTTTCGTCGAGTTGCACATGGTTGCGCGTGACCGAACTTTGCAATGTGCCGTTCGGGTTCATTGTATAGATGTAGCCCGCTTTAAAGGCATCGGCGCTGGGGAAGAGATCGCGATTGACGTTGCGGTTGCTCTGAAACACAATTTGCTCGACGCCGTCGGTGGGCACGAAACGCGCGGCGCTATCTGCGGGCACCACGCGCGCTTCATCGGCGGCGATCTCGTTGCCGAGCAAGCCGAGCAATATGTCGTTGGGCGGTTCATTTTCGGTGTGAATTTCGAAGCGCGCGCGCTCGAACCACTGCACGGTGTATGGTCGACCATCGCTGAGCGTCTCGGTGCGCGGGCCGCTGAGCGGCAGGCCAAAGAGCGCTAGGCTCTCGCTTTCGCTGATGCCGGCCCGACCGTCGAGCTCGATGCCGCTGGTGCGCCATGCGCGTAAAATGACGCCACAAATAGTGTGGCCGGTCTCGGCGAAGAAGCGACAGTCGCTCTGCGGTGTGCTCTTGGCAAAAACCTGCCAATCGCGCGCCTGTTGGGTGAGACGATCCGCGCCGAGCCGCCCGACCAGCACATCATAGGGGCGTGGGTTCTCGGGATGCAGTTCCAAGCGATTGCGCTCGAAGCTCTGCACCTGCAGACGCTGGCCATCGATCAGCGCCTCGCGCTGCGACGATATCGGCAGGCCAAAGGTGCGCAGGCCGTCGTTTTGTGCCCAGAACTCGCGAATGCGCCCGGCAATGCAGAAGCCGGTCTGCGCAAAGCAGAACTCGTCGGTCTGTGCGGCGACATGCTGTGGCGGAAGGGCGCTGAGGGCAAGCAGGGCGATGAGGGCGAGGCAGTTCATAACGTTCCCCTTCAAGATTTGAACCAACACATCGACTGCGCTCTGTACTATTCAAGTTTAACTCACCCACCTGGAATGATCGGGATCGGCACTATGTTGTCGGCGGGCGGCGCGGCGGTGGGTGCGGGTGCCTGCTGAACTG
>JAAUTF010000362.1 GCA_012031775.1 Candidatus Altimarinota bacterium
CAGCGCGGCCCGAGCAGCGGCCCGCCGTCGTGACAGGCGCGGCCCAGGCTATGGCCGAAGGCGTGTTTGTACTCGGCAAAGCCTGCATCGGTGATCACTTTACGCGCAACAGCGTCGACTTCCCACCCCATCACGCCGGGTTTGAGCGCAGCGGCACCGGCCTCGATCGCGGCGATCACGGTGGCGAAGGCGTGGGCGATATCTTCAGGCGGAGCGCTTTCGCCCACACGGCGCACATACCACATACGCTGCAAATCCGAGCAGTACTCCTCTTGTTGAACACCAAGATCCATATGAACGAGATGACCACCGTCGACCAAAATATGAGCCTGGGGCTGAACGTGGCCTGCGGGCGATTCAGGGCCGCTGTTGACTGTCGGGCAGTACTCCCAGTCCCAGGAGCTAGGCAGGCCGCGCGCCGTAAATTCAGCGTGGACGAGAGCGGCGAGGGCAGCCTCGCTCACACCGCGGGCGATCTGTGGTGTGATTTTGGCGACAATTTCCTCGGTGGTATTAATAGCAGCGCGGATGCGGCGCAGCTCCTCGGGTGTTTTGCGGGCGCGCAGCCGCGCTAGCAGCGGCCCGGCGCTGACGAGACGCATGCCGTAGGGTGAGCCGCCAAGTAGCTCGCGCAACAGCAAGAACATACCATAGGTCAGGCCGTCGGCGGTGTGGTCGTGTAAACTGTAATTTAAGCCGATCGATTGCGGATCGAGTTGTGCGAGCGCTGCGAGCAGCGGTTCCTGCAGGTCTTCGTCGTAGCCGATGATCTCGCTAAAAACACCGGTGTTACGGACATTCTCGACATCATAGCGCCCGACGATCGCGACGCGCTCGCCGTTCCTGCCGAAGAGCAGCGCAGAGTTCCAGGTCAGGCTTGTGCCGAGAACGAGTTCGACGCCGGGATCAGGGCGATCGCCGGTCTCGCGGACGAAGATCAGCCAGGCGTCGAGATCGAGCTCTTGCATAATGGCGTGGGCCTGGGCGGCTTTTTCCTGGTGAAGCATAAAGTCCTCCATCGTTAGCAGTGCTGGCGCACGGCTGATTATAGCGTATTGGCTGGCCGGTGCTGTGCCCTGCACCGGCCGTTTCCTCGGTGGTACGGGGTTAGGTGAGGCGTTGGGCATGCATCTGCCGAAGGCGAGTAACGCCGCAGCATACTGCGGCGTTACTGCGCCTTCGGCAGATAAGTAAAATAGAGCAAGCGGTAGCGGATCGACCCATTCGGCTGAGGGTCGCCGCGCCAGATCGCATAGTAGCGCACGTCGGCGTCGCACTGAAAGCCATTGCGCGGGCAGGGCGCGGAGAACTCGGTCGTGACGATCATTACACTAAACGGCGGCGGTCGTAGAACACCGCTCTGGAGGCCGATACCAATCAGCACGCAGCTGGCGATGAGGAGGGCAAAGAGGCTGCTGAGCAGCAATGGTAGGCGGCTGCGCCGCGCACGATATGATTCCTCCGGTGGCATACACTACGATACCTATGGATTGAAAGCGCTTGTAAGCGTCGGTTTTGGTAACTGCGCGCCAAAACCGACGCTTACAAACAGCTTTAGCAACCTTGTCTTAGCCCCCTAGCCCGGCCTGCTGGGCTAGCAGCGCCGCTTGTGTTCGGTCGCGCACATCGAGCTTAGCGAGAATATTGCTAATATGGTTTTTAACAGTACCGACCGAGATCACCATCCGATCGCCGATCTCTGATTCGTTTTGCCCTGGGCCAATAGATTCAGGATAGCCGCTTCACGCTCTGTCAACAGCGCCAGGCGCTCTGCTATGTCGCGACGCCCCGACGATACGGTGCCCGGCGCGGCGGCAAGGCTGCGCAAGTGCGGCAGAATTTGCGCAGTGATCTCGGGTTGGAGCAGTGCGCCGCCGCTGGCGACAACGCGGATAGCCTCGGCCAGCACCTTGTGGTCAACATCTTTCAGCAGGTAGCCACGCGCGCCAGCGGCCAGGCCGTCTAGAATATGCTCATCGTCGCGTACAGTCGTGAGGATAATCACTGCTGCGCGCGCACCCCGTTGAGTGAGCTGGCGTGTCGCCTCCACGCCGTCCATCGTCGGCATCAGAATATCCATCAGCACGACATCGGGATCGAGCGTGGCAACGCGCTCAAGCGCTTCAAGGCCGCTGGCAGCCTGGCCCACCACATCGATATCCCCTTTGCGTAGTAACAGGGTCTGGATCCCGGTGCGGATAAGCGGCTGATCGTCAACAATTAGCACCCGTATCTTCTGGCTCATGTTACTCGCTATCTATCGGCAAGACCAGGCGCAGGCGGAAGCCACCGTGGATGAGCGGGCCAGCCTCGAAGCCACCGCCGAGCAGTTCAGCACGTTCACGCAGGCCGATCAGCCCATAGCCGCCGCCACTGCTCTGGCTCGACGCACAGCCATCGTCGCTGACGGTCAATTGAACATAACTTGTCTCAGAGATAAGCGCAATCTCGATGTTCGCGGCAGCGGCGTGTTTACAGGCGTTCGTCAGGCCTTCCTGCGCAGCGCGGTAGATAGTACATGCTATGTGTGGACTCACATGGTCGAGCGGGCCATCGATGCGCAAGCTTATCTGGCTGTTGGCACTGCGGGCGCAACTGGCGACGAGGTTGCGCAGCGTGGGTTCGATCTGTACGCCGTGGATGAACAGCGCTGCGTCGGTGACCGAGAGCACGCTCTGCCAGGCGGCGCGTAATTGTTCGCGGCTCTGTTCGAGCGCCTCAAGCGCCTGGTTCGGATCGTCGCTGAGGGTATCTTCGGCCAGTTGCAGCTGAAGATGAATCAGCACCAACTTGCTGCCTAGATCGTCGTGGAACTCGCGCGCCATGCGGGCGCGTTCTGCTGCGGCCGCCAGGGCGCGTGCAGTCGTCGTTTGCTCGTCGATCTCAGCGCTCAAGCTCGCCAACTGCAGCTCATTTTGACGGCGACGGCTGAGGTGGCGTCGCGCAAAGAGCAGGGGGCCGAGATGATCGTTGCCGCGATGATAAACAACATAAGCTCATGCAGTGCCAGCGATTGGGGTGCTATCGCCATAAAACCATGCCAAGCGTTGGCGGACTTGTCAGGCCAAACAGGGCGATTTGTACTGGCGTAAGGCGTGTGGCGAGCTGCCACACCACCAGGAGCAAGCCGAGCAGTAAGGAGAGTGAGTGGGTTGCAGCCACCATCGCGAGCACGACAAGTGCCTGGCCGCCGAGGCCAAGCTGCACTAGCACCGGGTTCCTCACGTGCTGCGTGCAGAGGTAGACAGCCATAAGCGCGCAGGCGAAAAGGCTAAACTCCAGCAGCAACAACGGTGAAAACGGCGTTTGCAGCAGCACCAGCGAGAGTGCCAGCACGATAAACACTCCTGGCAGTACCCAACCCAATACTTTTGCCGAGAGCGAAGAGACGATAGCCTCTTCGCGTAGGGAAGGCACGGAAGACACGGCTCGCTCCGTAAGCAGGCGCTCGTCGGTGCCGCGCAGTGCCGCTACCGTTGCGCGCAAACCATCGAGCGACTGCGCGGCGGCCAGGCGCGTCTGCGCTAGCGCCCCCTGCATACGCGCAAGATTGCTCTGCGCGTGGCCGATAGCCTGTGTGATCTGCTGTTCGGTGCGCTCGAGCGCCTGCACCATGTCGGCGGCGAGTGTCTGGCTGAGGCGCTGGCGCTCTTCCAGCGTGTACCGCTGCTGCAGCTCGCGCAAGCCCACGGCCAGCGTATCGTAGCGCTGTTGAACCTGCTGGAGCATCTGCGCTACCTGCTCGCTGCGACGTTGTTGGCGCACATAGACGACGGCCGCGATAATCACGCAGGTGGTTGGAAAGGCCAACGCCAGGTTGCTTTTCAGCCAGGCTAACGCGCTCGCCGTGTCGATAATCACTGCACCGCTCCACACCAGCCAGACGCCGACCGCGAACGGGATCCAGATCCAGAGCCGTAGCAGCGTGATCGCTTGAAGCACGATCACAAGATAAACATAATCGATTGCCGGCAGCGGCAATACCGCCCGTGCTGCTGTTGTCAGGGCGCATTGAAGCGCCAGGTAGATCACCTGAGCCCAGGTTGGTAGACGACGCACCGGTACCAGCCATGCGGCCAGCAGCAAACTGCCGAGCAGCGCGGCGGGCAGCACCAGGCCTCCGGCTTGTGCGGCTTCCCGGTCGACGGTGAAGAGCGCCAGCAGCATTGCGAGCAGCACCAGCGTGATCAGACCCTGCATAGGCGGTGGGTAGGGCGAGATCCGGTAGAGCAGGCTGCGAAATAGGTTGTCGCGTTGCACCATGGGCATAGTGTAGCATATCCGCGCGCTGCTGCGACAAATCAGGGCCGCCAACCGTTATTAGTTAGGAAGACGTTTAAAAAGCGCGGGCCGACCATGTTAACACTTTCTTTATTCTCGCCCCCGGATCTAGACCTACGAAGCACACTAGTATATACTAGTAAATATCGTACACATAGCGTTGTAGTAAAGGGGCAAGCGACATGCGACGGCTTCAGACTGTTCTGTACTGGGTGGCTCAGGTTAGTGTGGTGTTGGGGGCGGCGGCGGCGGTGGTGCCAAATGGATACAAGTGGGCTTAGACGAGCGACCCCAGTTCTAGTAGACCAAAAAGGCGTTGGGAGGCTATACAGCCTCCCAACGCCTTTTTGATTCCGGCATTTAGTAGTACTACCAGGATATAGCGCAATGCAATCACTATCTCTTCCAGCGCGACTCTATTTGCTGCTTGTTTGTTTGCTGTCTGCCTTCGTCGCCATAGCAGCCCTGCACACCATAGACTTGATAATCAGCATGCCCTATTTATCAATTGCTTGCTTACTTGCATTTGGTTTGGCAGATTATTTTGAAGTACTTATAGAAATTGATCCAGAAAATAAAGTTGGAATTACTGTTTATGAAGCCATCTGTATCTTCTTGTGTGGTATATACGGATTTGGTGGTATATGGATTGTAGCGTTAGGTATGATGCTAGCTGAGTTTTGCCGACGCCGTCCTATCGATCGAATTATTTTTAATGTGAGTATGATTGTCTTATGCTATATGCTATCAGCTGCTACTTTCTCTTTTTACAGCCTCCCGGGACTATTCCATATAGCGGCGTTGCGGGTATCATTACCTTCATCACAACAGCCGCCGTCTTTTACCTTTCGAACGTTCTGATAGTTGGACTGATGGTAGCCCTGGCTATAAAGCAATCAGTGCTTCTAGTCTACCGTCAGACAATGCGCGATACAAACTGGGTCCATCTCTTCACCTTCCCGATCGGCGCAGCGAGCGCGGCATTATGGGCAATAGATCCCTTACTGACGGTCTATGGTGCGCTGACGCTCTTTATTGCGCATCGTGCCTTTGCCACGGTGGCCAAGCTGAGCGAGTCGACGAAGCAGCGCCAGCAGCTGGCCGAGGAGCGCGCCGATCTGGCGGAGCAGTTGGCGGCGAATCAGATCGAGCTCGCGAAGGCCGAGAATCTGGCGGCGCTGGGCACCTTTTCTGCGAGTATGGCTCACGAGGTGCGCAACTATGTCACCGTGGTGATCGGTAATGCACAGCTCGCGATGTTAAGCGATGAGAAAGAAGAGAAGGACGATCTGCTCCGCACGATTGAGCGTGTCAGCCGACGCACCAACAAAATAATGGAGTCGCTCTTAACTTTTGCGCGTCAGCGCGAGCCCGAGCTGCGTATGCAAGCACTACAGCCGGTAATCGGTGAGTCGATGGGCTTGATCAGCCCGGATATTGTCGCCGCCGGGATTGAACTCATCTGCACAATCGACGCTGAGGTGCCACCACTGCTGATTGACGGCGATCAAATGGAACAAGTGATCGTCAACTTGCTGAGCAACGCGCGCGATGCAGTCCGCGAGAAGGGTTACGGCCGTACTCGTTATCATTTTCGAAGGGCGGCTCGAACGTCGAGTTGATTGTGTCTGACAGCGGGGCCGGCATGGGCCAGGATATGCTCGACCGGCTGTTCCAACCTTTTGCGACCACTAAAAAGAAGGGTAACGGGCTGGGTATGGCGATCTGCTACGGCATCGTTAAGAACCATAATGGCGACATCCGGGTGCAGAGCAAGCTCGGTGAGGGTACCACAGTTACGATTCGTCTGCCGGTCGACCCGGAGGTCGTGCGCGCGGCACCACCGCCGGAGGTGGTACTCCTCGTCTGAGCGCGGGCAAGGTGCTGCCCGCGCTCAGTCTGAAACGTGGTTAGGGCTGCGCGCCCCGTACCCGCGGTCGGGGCTGACGCGCCCCGACACCGCGGGTTCCTCTTGTGTAATGAGCTACGCGCGGGGCTGCGCGCCCCGTACCCG
>JAAUTF010000363.1 GCA_012031775.1 Candidatus Altimarinota bacterium
GCGGTGAAAGTTGCCGGGGCCGAAGCGCCTGCCCTGGGCTACTTTCGTGCGCTCAACGAAGAGCGCCGCAAAGCTGCCCTCGCCGATCGCCTGTTCTCCGAGTTGCTCGAATCGGTGTTCTGGAATAGCGGCAACATTGCCACCGGTATTATTCTGTTGTTGGTCGCGCAGCTGATGCGCGGCGAAAGCGCGACTTTTAGCGTCGGCGATTTTGCGCTTTTCACCTACTACCTGCATTTTATCGCCGAGTTCACCGGCTACCTCGGCTTTCTCTTCGCCCGCTACCGCCAGGCTGGCGTATCTGTTGCACGGATGCTGCGCCTGAGCGGCGATGTTGCCCCCTTAAAACTGGTCGAGCACGGGCCGATCTACAGCACAGGTGAGTTGCCCGCAATCCTCTTTACCCCGCGCGGCAGCGAGCACCGGCTCGATGAGTTGGTAGTCGATAAGCTGAGCTATCGCTTTCCCGGCAGCGAGCGCACGATCGGGCCGATCAGTTTTCGGCTGCGGCGTGGCAGCTTCACCGTGATCACCGGGCGTGTCGGCGCGGGTAAAACCACGCTCCTGCGCACCTTGCTCGGCCTGCTGCCGCGTACGGGCGGCGAGCTGCGTTGGAATGGCGCAGTGGTTGATACGCCCGATACCTTCTTCGTGCCGCCGCGTGCCGCCTACACCGCGCAAGTGCCGCGGCTCTTTAGTTATACCTTGCGCGAGAATTTGCTGCTCGGTTTGCCCGACGACCAGCAGCGGCTCGATGCTGCGCTCCACATGGCCGTGATGGAGCGCGACTTGGTGGCGCTCGACGCAGGTCTCGCCACGAAAGTTGGCCCCAAGGGTGTGAAGCTCTCCGGCGGCCAGATCCAGCGCTCGGCGGCGGCGCGTATGTTCGTGCGCGATCCCGAGCTGCTCGTCTTCGACGAACCTCTCAAGTGCGCTCGATGTGGAGACCGAGCGCGCGCTCTGGGAACGGCTCGATCAGAGGTTACAAGGTACCGGGTATGCTGTACCCTGTAATCTCTCCCCGGTCACCTGCCTTGTCGTCTCACACCGCCGGGCAGCGCTGCGCCGCGCCGACCAGATTATCGTGCTCAAGGACGGCCAGATCGAAGCGATCGGCACACTCGACGAGTTGATGGAGCGTAGCCCCGAGATGCGCCTGCTCTGGCACGGCGAGGAGGAAACAGGAGCATCTTGACGCTACATCGGCTACCAGCGTGAGCGATCTCGTCATTGTAGGGATGGCGACGCATCTCTACCGGCTAAATGGCGAGCAACTCAAGCGCCCTTTCGCCACTTCTGATGGCCGTGGCCGGGAGGCGCTGATCGAAGGTCGCCAGCTTGCCACCCTGCGCCTGCGCCAGGCCAAGCAGGTAGACATCGGTGATGTGGTTGTGGGTAAGCAGCGCACCAGGCAGCAGAATATCGCGTAGGCTCACCGAAGCGGGCCAGAAGTTATGGCCTGTGCGGAGACAGAGCTGGCGCAGTAGGGCGATCACAAGTGGGGTGTCACCTGGCCGGTTTGGATAGCTCGGGTGGCTGGCAACGCGCACAAAGCCGTTCTCAGTCAGTGGGCATGTAGCCCAACTCGCCTGCCCACGAGTGATAAACCAGCGGTGCGCTGCCTCGTGGTGAAGATGCATCGGGTCGCTTAGGGCAAGTAGCAGGTTCACATCGAGCAGGTAGGTTGTCATGGCAGTTCATCACGTAGCAGATTGACAAGCTCCAGAGTGATAAGCTGAGCACCGGGTTGCACCGGAAAGAGCGGGATTCCGTTGCGCATGTTGCTTCCGTCGGGGCGGGCGAGCGCCTGGCGCGCAAGATCCGAGATCACCTTTCCGATGGATACTCCGCGCTGGCGCGCGAGCTCCTTTGCCGCCAAGAGCACATCCTCCTCGAGATCAACAGTCGTCCGCATACGTATCCTCTTCACGCGTTCTCCATAAGAACAAGTGCCTTCTAATATGATGTTACCGCATCAGAAATCTGATGTCAAATCATCGCAGACCGCCCGCGTAAGTCCTGTTATTGAGTCGTAAAGTAACGGTGGAGCTAGTGGCCGCGCGCCGCCACCAGCTCCACGAACTCTTCACAAACCTCTGAGTGTAGCCATAGGCGTCGCCAACGTTGTTGTGGATTGCGGCAATTGTCAAGAAATGTAAGGTATTCCGCCGCACACGGTGCTAAAGTGGCCCTTGGAGACGCACCGTGCAGAGGAATACCTGATGAATATCGGATCGGCGGGGGAAGATTTCGGCCTGATGATCGTGCTGCTGCTGGCGGCATTGTTGCTGCCGATGCTGCTGCTTTTCCTGACTTGGCTACTGACGAAGCTGCTGCGCCTGCCGGGCATCGTCACCCTACTACTGGGCCTCGGTCTTGTCGGCGGCGCACTCCTGGCAGCCTCGTTGTACCTCGACGCGGCAGGCCAGCCGGTGATAGGGCGCATCGACGTTCACCGCGAGACGATCGTACTGAACCGGGAGGGTGGCTGGGAACGTGAGCGACGCATCGAACTGCGCTACCGCAGCGATGGCGCGCCGATCGCCGAGATCTCTGCGCCCTCGGAGAGCGCGACCAGCCTGCGACCAGCGCCGCAGCAGTTCGATCAACTGCGTGTTGGCGGTACGGTCGAATTGCGCATACTGCCGCTATACCGTAGTCTGGCCCTCGTACGTCTGGCCGATACCAGCACCACAGACGCCATCCCCTGGCAAGTCGTGGCGCTTAGCGCTGGCGGTCTGCTGCTGCTCTGGGCGATCAGCCACTTGCTGCGCAGCACCACAGGCGGCGTCGCTGTCGTCGTGCTCGCGGTGATAGTAGGTTTCGGCACGCCGCTTGCACTAGGCTACCAGCGCAGCCAGGCAAGCCAAAAACCTGGCCACGCGCCCGCTGCGCGCCACAGCCGAGATCGTCGAGGTCGCGCGTATCACCGAAGTTGATCCCTTCCCCTGCCCCACCTACGGGCGCAGCAACTGCGAGCGCCGCAATACGATGTTTGCGGTCGTCCAGCCTTACGACATTGTGCAGCTGCGTTTTGCGCCGCCGGGCGCGGCCAACGCGCTTGTCGCCGTGGATGCCATAGACGTTGACGCCACGCGCAGCCTCACGCCGGGCGAACGTATTGAGATCGCCTACGCGCCGAACGACCCACGCAGCGCCACGATCCTCGGCAGCGCACACACCCACTACCTGCGCAACGCCTTCGGCCTCGCCGGGATCTTCGGCGGCTTCGCGCTGCTCTTCGCCATGCTGATGTTCTGGGGGTTGTGGGTCGCACGACGCACCAGGCGCAAAACCAGGTTCAGGCGGCAGGCAATCGTCACCAAACGACACCCTAAGGCAATTGCAGATTGTGTGTGGCGCCTGAGCATAGAATCGTCGCTGCGCTTCCATGCCCAAAAACGTCGCTTGAGTATGCACTAGGCCGCTGCCCTGCTTCACCATCTGCGCGCCAACGGTGTGTGAGGTCAGAAAGGTCGAGCCAAGAATAAGATGCAGCGGCTTGAAAAAGTCTTCGAGGTTCAGCTCTGCCGAGAGCGCCGGGTAGCTCAGTTCGCTTGGCGGCAACCCGATGCCGCGCGCGGGCGGAGGCGCGCGCCGCCGAAGCCGTAGGGGTTTACCAACGGCGCTGCGCTCAGACAGGCCTGCTCTTTTGCGAAGAACTCGGTGCGTTTCGCCTATGGTATACTATTACGTATTACGTAGATATCGGAAAGAATTTCGTCCGAGGTGTAGTGATGAGGGTGTGTGGCGGCCAGTTCATACTGCTTCGATAAGGGTGTTAGTGTAGCTCGTGATATGCATCACTCCCTTATGCTATAGCAATCCTACATGAGTTGTACACAATGTATGTTGAACATTCTGTGGCGATATGGCGCGCATTTCCGTCGCTCGTGCCCGGCGTGCTGCAAGTTGAAGGGCTCAGGCCGGAGGTAGATGTTGCGCCACGCCTGGCGTCGCTCTTCGCGCGTGCCGCAGCCGCCTGGAGCGCGCGACCGAATCGGATTTACCGGAAGTGCAGGCCTGGCGGCGCGCTTTCAGCCAGATGGGCCTGAAGCCGACGCAGTACCGCTCGGCGGCGGAGGCCCTGCTACGCCGCTTCCGCAAAGAAGATACACTGCCGACGCTGCATCCGCTCGTCGATCTCTGCAACGCGGTCTCGCTCACCTACGCTCTGCCGGTGGCCGTCTTCGATCTGGAATTTGTGGACGGGTTCATAGTAGTGCGTCACGCCGACGGTGATGAGCACTACGAGGCCTTCGGCGGCGAAGTGGAGCACCCGGAGGCCGGCGAGGTGATCTTCGTTGATGCGGCACGCCAGGTACATGCCCGCCGCTGGACGTTTCGTCAGAGCCGGCGCTCCATCGTGAGCAGTACCACCCGACGCGCGCTGGTCGTCAGCGAGGGCCTGCACGCCCAAGCTGCCGACGACGTGCCCGCCCTACTCGACACACTGATCTCTGAACTGAATACTGCCGGCTTCACACCATCTCGGCAGACTATTCTCACTGCAACCGCGCCACGCTGGCAAGACTGCGGCTAACGCTAACCAAATGCGAGAGCATTATTGAAACACTTCTGCGTGTGCAAGCCGCAGCGCGTTGTATGGCGCTTGCTACTGATATATCACAGGGCCGCCTGACGCGTGCGCCAGGAACGCCAGTGCTTGCGAACGGTGGGGGTGAGCCGGACAAGCGCGCACACCGCAAGAGGCATGATCACCAGCGCCCAGAAGACGCTGAACTCATTGGGCAACCCCAATCCATACCAGAGCCAGGTGCAAGCGCTCCCTGCCAGCGCCAATCGCCCACCAATGCCGACCCAGGCCAGCAGCAGCGGCAGCGCGCTGTAGATATCCGAGAGCGGAAAGAGCACGACTTGTGCTACCCCGACTTGCGCGTACCACGGCAATCGGCAGCACAACGCCATCAGCAGAATGCCCCAGGGCAACAGCCACGGTGTCGGCGCGACTGAGGTGTAGTAACGCACACTGGCGATCCAGTCGCTTACCCAGAAGGGTTCGAGCACCCAGGCCCCACCCCAAATCAATGCGCCCCAGCCGGCCGTCCACAGCAAGCTGCGGCGATCCTGGTGCCAGGCCCAGAACAGCCCGACGATGGCGAAGAGTAGGCCCGCCTGGGGCTTCCCTGGTAACATAACAATACAGTAGCCCACAAGCCACGACCAGCGCCAGCGCATAGCAAAAAGCAACACGACCGTCAGCGCAAACCAGATCAGCGCGGGCTGTTTAACCAGTATCGCGCGATGCAAGGGCATAAAGAGGAAGGGCAGCAAAACCAGTAGCCGCCAATGCTCGCGCAAGAGGATTGCGCAATACGATCCACCAGCGCCAAACACCAGCCAGGCCGCCAGTGCCGCCGGTAAGGGCAAGAGCAGCAGCGGCATCAGGCCGATCACCGCTGGGAGCGGGTACACAAAACCGACTGAGGCAAAGGGTAGGTGGTACTGCTGCCACAGCGCGAGGAAGTGTTCGCGCATCTCAGTTCCGTATGGGCTGAGCCCTGCCTGTAGCGCTGTGCTTGCGGCGTAGAACGGATAGAAGTCAGTGCCGAAGCTGTCGTTGGCTGGTCTGACCCACCACACCATAAAAAGCCAGTAGCATACAAAGAGTACAGTCAGTACATGGCGGGTAGCGGAACGCAGGCGAAGCCAGGTAGGTGTGGAAAAAGCATGGGCAATACATTCTCCTAACTGCTAGGCTGCTACCTTGCCTGTGAGCTGCTCATAGGCCTCTTCCAGCGTAAGCCGATACCCTTCTGCAAGCGCATGCTGCCAGGCAACGGCATCGAGTTGTTGCGCCACTGTGGCCGCGAACTGGTCGTAGTAGCGTTGGCGCAAGCGGGGCGTTGGCGTCCCGATCTCGTCGATGGTTCGCCTTCAGCAGGCCAAGTAGCCGTGCGGCGCGCAGCAGTTCGTCTTCGCGCAGGGCGTGTTCTACTAATCCGAACAAGACCACCGTAATGCTGTCGGGGTCACCGAGATCGCAGAGCAGGGTGAAGCTTTCGACGAGCAGCTCATTCGCCGTAGCACGTTCGCCCTCGGCACCACGAATGCGGCCAAGGTAACACAGCGTGAGCCCGACGAGCATGCGGTCGGCGATGTCCTCACGCAGTTCCAGCACACGGCTGAGCACACTCGCTGCGCGGCGAAAGTCTTTATCGTAGAAGAGAATTTCGCCAAAATGATAGCAGGCCATTGCATATCCCAGCGCCCGCCGTAGCTTTCACACAGCGCCTGCCCTTCAGCGGCCAACTGGCGCGCCC
>JAAUTF010000364.1 GCA_012031775.1 Candidatus Altimarinota bacterium
CCGCCACGTTCACCGGGCGTCGGGCGCACCCTGCCGCGCCCGACGCCCTGTTGTATAATAAGAGAGACCGCGCCAGCGGAATCGCTACTCAGGAGCATTGCATGCAGCTCTATAACTCGATGAGCGCGCAAAAGGAGGAATTTGCGCCTCCCGCCGATCGCCCGGTGACGTTGTATGTCTGCGGTGTGACCCCCTACGATACGACGCATATCGGCCACGCGCGCACATTTCTTATTTTTGATGTGCTCACCCGCGTATTACGCGCCCACGGCAGTGCTGTGTTGTACTGCCAGAATGTTACCGATGTCGACGATCCGCTCTTCGAGCGCGCCGCACGCGATCGTGTCCCCTGGCAAGATCTGGCCGAGGCCCAGGTGGCGCAATTCCAGGCCGATTGTGCTGGCCTTAATATCGCGCCGCCGACTTTTTTTCCCCGCGCCAGCGACGAGATCGCCACCATGCTTCCGATTATCCAACGCCTCATCGACCTCGGCCATGCCTATGAGCGCGCTGGTAATGTCTACTTCAGTGTGCAGAGCGATCCGAGTTTCGGTTTGATGGCGCGTATGGGCTACGATGAGATGTTGCAGATTGCTAATAAGCGCGGCAATCGCCCCGACGACATGCGGAAGCTCGACCCGCTCGATTTTGTGCTCTGGCAGACGGGTGCGCCCGGTGATCCGACCTGGGAAAGCCCCTGGGGGCCGGGTCGCCCTGGCTGGCATATCGAGTGCAGCGCCATGAGCACGCGCTATCTCGGCGATCAGATCGATATCCACGGCGGTGGGCGCGATTTGCTCTTCCCGCACCATCCCTGTGAGATCGCGCAGACCGAAAATGCTACCGGCAAGCGCCCTTTTGTGCGCGTTTGGATGCATGCCGGTATGGTTTACCTCGATGGTGAAAAGATGAGTAAGTCGCTCGGCAATATGATTTTTGCCCGCGACGCCTGCGTGAGTATAGCGCTAATACCATCCGCTGGTATCTGCTCGGCCAGCATTATCGCGACGATTTTTACTACGAGCGCGCCGCTGTGCCCGCTGTCGCCGCGCTGCTCGCGCGCTTCGAGGCGGCGTTAACACTGCCCGGCGGCGATGGTGATGCGCTCGATCTGAGCCTTGAGCGCCAGCGTGTGCTCGCCGCGCTCGATGATGATCTTAACACACCGCTTGCGCTGTCGATTATGACGACGATGGCCGATACGATCCACGCCGCCGCCGCCGAGGGCCGCGCTGTGCCGGATGCGCAGGCCGCGCTGCACGCCTTGGCGACCCTGATTGGCCTGCGTGTATAGGTGCTGCTGCAAAAAGTTAATGCTCCCCCGTTCCCACGTTTCATCAATACGCTTATGAAGTCATCTCAAACGCTCACCCGTCTTATCCTTCGGATAATGTGGCTTGCTTTCTTAGCCGGGAGCCTTAACGCCTGTACGCTCAGCGGGCCGTCCATCCAGCCGTCGCCTGCCGTCGATCGCCCGCTGCGCTGGAGCCTCGAGGGCATTGACGATCTGACCGCGCTCGACCCGGCGCGCCCCGCTGATCATCAATCTAACGCGGTGATCAATCTAGTTTTCGCCGGCCTGGTGCGGCTCGATGATCGTTTACAGGTGCAGGCCGATGGCGCAGAGCGCTGGGAGGTTAGCGACGACGGGCGCGTCTACATCTTCACCTTGCGCGAGCAGTTGGCCTTCGGCGACGACACCCCGGTTACCGCAGAGGACTTTGTCTATTCGATCAACCGGGCGCTCACGCCGGAGCTGGCGGTGTACGGGGCGCGCGATTTTTTGAAGAATATTGAGGGTGCCACTGCTATGGCCGAGGGTCAGGCGACAAGTGTGCGCGGCGTACGCGCGCTTGATGCGCGGCGCTTGGAGATCCGCCTCGCCGAACCTATAGCCTATTTCCTCTCGCTCCTGACCTATACGCACACCTTCGCTGTACCGCGCGCCCGTATCGAGCGCGATGGCGACTCCTGGGCAGATAGCGCTGTCGGCAGCGGGCCGTACCGGGTGCGCCAGTGGCAACACGGCAGCCAGATTGTATTGGAGGCCAACCCACACTACTGGCGTGGCACGCCCGGAGTCGCCACGATCGAGATCAGCTTCTACCCCGATAGCGATGCGGCGGTCGATGCTTACCTCGCCGGTGGTCTGGATATTGTCGGTAACATTCAGTCGGGCCTCCCGGCGGCACGGAGTAACGAGCTGGAAAATCGCGCCGATTTACGGCGCTCCAACGCGCTTACCGTGCGCTATGTTGGCTTTAATAATCGTCTTCCGCCTTCGATAACCTCTCGGTGCGCCAGGCCTTTGCGCTGGCCGTCGATAAACGTGCCCTCGCCGAGCAGACGCTCAGCGGCACGGTGACGCCGAGCAACCGTATTTTGCCGCTGGGCATGCCGGGGGCCGGTCTACCTCTTGATGGATTGATGTTCGATCCGCTGGCGGCGCGCTCGGCCCTTGGCCTCGCCGGCTATATTTCCGGCAATACGCTACCGGACATCAGGTTGACCTTTGCCGCCGAGGCCGATACCGCGCAGATCGCTGCCCATCTGCGCGACGATTGGCGCACCACCCTGGGGGTGAATATCGAACTAGAGGAGTTGCCGCTGGGAGAATTTATCGAGCAGCTGCGGGCCACCGAGCGCGACCCTGAGCAGGGGTTGCAGCTCTATCTGAGTATCTGGGGCGCAGATTACCCCGACCCGCACAACTTTCTCTCGCTGCAGTTACAGAGCGGCTCGATTTTTAATAACGGCCACTGGTCGAACGAGGAATTCGATCGGCTCACCCGCACGGCCGACCAGATGCGCGAGATAGCACAGCAGACAGAGCGGCTGCAGATCTACCGCGACGCCGAGCAGATCGCCGTCGACCAGGTGGGCTGGCTGCCGCTCTTCAACCCCGAGGTAGCTGTGCTGATCAACCCGCAGCTGCGCGGCTTGAGCTTTACGCCCCAAGGCATTATCGCCAGCAACTGGACTGCCGTAGGCTTCACCTCACGCTAACATTCGTGTAAGCAAAACGGGCGGCCAGCGCACGCTGGCCGCCCGTTTTGCTTACACGATCTCAATATTTTCCATGCCGCCGTAGGCGTTCCACCAGGGCTTGGCACCCTTCGCCAGCACCTCGTTGAGCGCGGTGATGTTGGCCACACCGCGATCTTCGAGCCAGGCTTCCAATGCGCCTACACCTTCCTTGCCGTAGACGGGGATGCCATCTTGCCAGGTAGCGCGACCACAGAGCACGCCGGAGAAGCTTGTGCCCGCCTCAGCAGCTAGCTCAAGCGTCTCGCGGAAGACTTCGTCCGTCACACCGGCGCTAAGGTAGATAAACGGCTTGTTCGTCGCCGCCGCTGCCGAGCGAAAGAAGCCCATAGCCTCGTCGCGGGTATAAGCCGCTGAACCGCTGAAGCAGCGCATACCTTCAACAAACTGCACATTGACGGGCACTTCGACCTTGAGCACATCCACACCGTACTGCGGCTTCGAGAACTCCTCCATGTAGCGGGTGACGTTCTCGGGCTTGCGTTTGGCCAGCTCCAACTCGTCGCTGACCTCATCATCGTAGTAGATCGGCTCAAGGAAGAAGGCTACATCGTTCGCGGCGCACTCGGCCCCGATGCGCTCGATGAAGGCGTGCTTGATCGTATTGACCTTCTCGTCATCGCCGGGATTATAGTACAGCAAGATTTTGATCGCATCGGCTTCAGCCGCGACCAGGCGGCGCACACTCCACTCCGGCAGCAGGTCGGGCAGGCGCCCTTTAACACTTGCGTCGTAGCCAGTCTTCTCGTAGGCGAGCAGCACGCCGGTGCCCGCAGCACGTGCCTTCACCGCATCAAGACCGTATTCCGGATCCATCAGAATTGCGCTGGCGTGCTTGGTAAGGATGCGAGTACCAACGACCTTAAACTCACTGAGATCGGCGTCGTTCACCTCGGAGCCGCGCGCTTGGCGATCGCCTTGCGCAGCGAGCCACGCTGATCCATCGCGGCGGCGGCGATGATGCCGTGCTCGTCAGCACAGGCCTGGATACCGTTAAACTTTCCGCGGCTGATCTGGACTTTGGCCATACGGGAGCCTCCCTCCTGGTGATGTCGTGCTGATCAGGTCACGGCGACATTGCCGCTGTGACCTGATCAGCACATCCTCTCTTACGTTATGAGCTATCGCCAGACATTATTGCACAGGCATTATACACGGAACGGCTGCGCTTCGCACACGATATGGTACAATACTGCTGCGAGGTACGACTACTCAATCGTTACTGTGACCAGGAGGCTTTCATGCGTCAGGTTCTCGGCGTATTTACGTTTGTAGTCGGTCTGGTCGTCGGTCTGATCGGCGGTGCCGCCCTGCTGGCTTACGCTTACCAGGCGGCCGGGCTCTACCCGCCGGACGACGCGACGATCAAGTTCATCGCCCGTGAGCGCGGCTGGCTGCGCGACGACGTGTAATTCGTTTTCGTTTTGTGCTGATGGCGTCGTGTTGCGCACGGCGCCTTCGGTATATCATACTCTTGCACAAGGAGGTGCCCGTGGCTGCGCAACCCTGGTTTAAACACTACGAAAAGGGCGTGCCAACGACGCTCAACTTCCCCAATATTTCGCTCAACGATCTCTTTCAAGAGTCGGTGCGCAAATACCCAGAGAAGTTCGCCTCTAACTTTGTGCTCAAGTATCTGCTTGGCGAGCGTTTCACGGCTGGTGGGCGTTTGTCGTATAAAAAGCTGAGCGAACAGGTCGATCGCTTCGCCACCGCGCTGTATCAGTTGGGCGTGCGCAAGGGCGATCGTATCGCGCTGATGCTGCCGAACTCGCCGCATTATGTGATTTCTTTCTTTGGCGCAATGCGGCTGGGCGCGATTATCGTCAATTGTAACCCCACATACACCAGCCGCGAGCTAAAACATCAGCTTGAAGATAGTGGCTCCGAGACGATTATTTTGCTTAACACGTTCTTCCCGCGCCTGCGCGAGGTGCAGAGCGAGCTTGGCCTCAAACGCATCATTGTCGCCCATATCTTCGATACGCTCGAATTCCCTTCCAGCCTGCTCGTGAAGTCGACGCAGCGCCGCGCAGACGATTGGGTCGAGGTGCTGCCCGAGCAGAATATTTTCTTCTTCGAGCATTTGCTGAAAAAGTACGGCCCCACGCCACCTAAGGCCGATGTCACCGCCGATGATGTTGCGCTGTTTCAGTATACCGGCGGCACCACCGGCCTGCCCAAGGCCGCCATGCTCACGCACCGCAACCTGGTCGCCAATGTCTTTCAAATCAAGGCCTGGCTCCCCGACGGCAAGCCGGGCGGCGAGAAGATGATGGGGGCCATCCCGTTCTTCCACGTCTATGGTATGACGGTCTGTATGCTCTTTGGCCTGCACATGGGCGCTGAGATGATTATCGTGCCGACGCCGCGCCCGATCGATAATGTGATGAAGGTGATGCAGAAGGAGCGCGCTACACTCTACCCCGGCGTGCCCGCAATGTATATCGGCATCATCAACCACAAAGAGATCGCGAAGTACGATCTGAAGAGCATCAAGGCCTGTATCAGCGGCTCGGCCCCGCTGCCGATGGAAGTGCAGGAGTCTTTTGGCGAGATCACCGGCGGGCGTCTTGTCGAGGGCTACGGTATGACGGAAGCCTCGCCGGTGACGCATTGTAACCCGGTGTATGGCCAGCGCAAGGCGGGCAGTATCGGTGTTCCGCTGCCGGGCACCGAGGCCAAGATCATCGACCTGGAGACGAGCGCTGAGTTGCCGTTTGGTGGTGAGCAAGAGGGCGAACTGCTTGTGCGCGGCCCGCAGGTGATGAAGGGCTACTACAATCAGCCGGAAGAGACGACGGGCACGGTCGATGCTGAGGGCTGGCTGCACACCGGCGATATCTGTCGTGTCGATGCCGAGGGTTATTTCTTTGTCGTCGATCGTAAGAAAGATATGATCAACGCCGGCGGCCTTAAGGTGCTGCCCCGCGAGGTAGAAGAGGTGCTGTTTATGCACCCCAAGGTGATGGAGGCCGTCGTCGCCGGTGTGCCGCACCCCAAGCGCGGCGATGATACGGTGAAGGCCTTTATTGTGCCCAAGCCGGGCGAGACGCCGACCTCCGACGAGATTCGCGAGTTCTGTAAGCTGCATCTGGCACCGCATAAGGTGCCGCGCGAGGTTGAAATTCCGCAGCGAATTGCCGAAAACCATGGTCGGCAAGGTGTTGCGGCGCGTGCTCGTCGAGGAAGAGAAGGCCAAGCAGAAGGCGGCGCGTGAAGAGGCGGTAGTTTCGA
>JAAUTF010000365.1 GCA_012031775.1 Candidatus Altimarinota bacterium
TGATGGCAAAAGTGCGCGCCAATTCGATGAAAGGCCCAGTCGCCGCCGATACGTCGCCCCGGCGCGCTTATAGGTCTCGCCGAGGAGCGTCTCGCGCAGCCGCACCATTGCGGCGTCACGGGCACTGGCGAGCTGGCTGAGCTGCTTAATATCCGCCCAATTCGGCACAAGGTTATACAGCGTATCGGCGGCGAAAGCCTGGTAAGCATAGGTAGCGCCGCCAACATTGATCTGAGCGCTCTCGCCCACTGGCGGGCCAAGCCTGCGCATCAGCGCATACTGGTGGAAAGACCAGTCGGCGCGGAACGTCGCCCCACCCACCTTATACGTCGCATTGAGCAGATCGAGGCCGAGGCCAGCGGGCGGAATGCTGCCACCGAGCAGTCCGCCCATGGTCTGCACATCGCCCCAGTTCGGGATCTCGCAAAACAGCGTATCGCGTGCAAAAACCTGGTAGTTATACTCTTTGCCGCCACTGCTGAGGCGTGCGCTCGGCCCCATCGGCGCGCCAAGCGCGTGCTCAACCGCGTGCTGATGAAAGGCCCACTCGTTGCTATAGCCCTGCGCACCGCCGCGTGCCTTAAAACTCTCTTCAAGCAGGGCTTCAAGCAGCAACTCATCGGACGGGGTCGGCGTGCCGATAGTGCCCTGTGGCGGCGGTGGCGGCGGCGCGGCATTGTTGAGGTAAGCCTCGACCTCGCCGAAGACCCAGTCTTCGGTCACGGCCCAACCCGGGCAGCTCTTCTTCGGATTGTAGCGGCGATGGAAGGTGATCAATTTGCGCGGTGGAATACCGAGCTTGCGCGAGACCTCCCCCATTATCGCTTTCGACATCTCCCAGATGGCGCCGCTGGGGCGCTTATTATTGTAGTTGCCGACCATCTCCAGGCCCAGCGAGTACCAGCCCTGCTTGATCGAGCCGTTGCCAGCGTTGGCGTGAACGCCCACCTGGCTCATGGGCGTGGCCAGCCAGATTTTATCGGGGCCAACAAAGAAATGTGGCCCGGCCGGCCAGCCCTTATCGCGGTAGAATTTCTGTAAAAACTGCATGGTCGCCAGCCCACGCCATGTACTCTCGGTAGGGCTTTCGGTGTGATGCAGCACAAGCATAGTCGGCTTGATCGGGCCAAAATCGTAACCGGCGATATAGTCTTTGAACTCGGCGATCGACAGGCCACGGTTGATGAACGGTATCTGGCCAACCGTGGGGAAATCTGCGGGCATGGGGAGCCTCCCTGTGTGTAAAGAGGTCAGAAGCCAGAAGTGAGCGCACCTGCGTACTTTACTGTTGCTGAAGCTTCTGAGCTCTAAATTCTGACCCCTGCATACTTACTCAACGGGCGTGGAGCGAGCACCACGTCGCAACACCATGGTTAGCGGACGTCGAGCGGGTTCTGCGCGCTGCCACCCTGGTCGCCTTCGGGAACATCGGGTTGCTGTGGAGCCTGGCTTGGTAGTGCTGCCTCGAGCCGTCGCGAGCGAATCAGCGAGGCAATCACGGCGATCGCCAGAATAGCGACGATCACACCGAGCGAGAAGACGATCGGGATGTGATAGTGCTCACCGGTAAGCAGGTAGCTGATCTCGGGTGTGAGCATTTTGACACCGACAAAGGTCAGAATCGCAGCAAGGCCGAGGCGTAGATAATAAAATTTATCCATCACACCGGCCAGCAAGAAGTAGAGCGAGCGCAGGCCGAGAATGGCGCAGACGTTTGAAGTGTAGACAATAAAAGGGTCGCGGGTAACGGCAAAAATCGCCGGGATCGAGTCGATCGCAAAGATCAGATCGGTGCTCTCGACGATTAACAAGACCACAAAAAGTGGCGTGGCGTGGCGCACGCCGTCGATCTTCACAAAGAAGTGCTGGCCGTGGTACTCTTTCGTCACCGGCATAAAGCGACTGAAGATACGCACCAGCACATTCCCCTCGGGGTGGATCTCCTCTTCTTCCTCTTTGTTCAAAGCCATCCGCACGCCGGTGAAGATCAGGAATGCGCCGAACACATAGATGATCCACTCGAAGCGCTCGATAAGCGCAGCGCCTGCAATAATCATTGTACCGCGCATCAGCAGTGCGCCGATAATGCCCCAGAACAGCACGCGATGCTGATACTTTGCCGGTACGCGGAAGAAGGTAAAAAGCAATACAAAGATAAAAATATTATCAACGCTCAGCGAATACTCAATAAGATACCCGGCAAGAAACTCAAGGCCTTTTGTCGGCCCCGCCCAGAAGAAAATAACTGCATTAAAGAGTAACGCCAGAGTCACCCACACGCCCGTCCAGGTTGCGGCCTCGCGCATCGTTACCACGTGTGGCTCTCGGTTAAAGACGCCGAGATCAAGTGCTAATAAGCCGAGCACGACAGCGTTGAAGGCCACCCACATCCACAACTGTACTTCTAACAACGTACCCTCCAGTTACACTGCTCTTTTGCACTCAGCGATTACTCGATGCATAGGTATAGCAGCTTTACGGGGCTTATGAAAAGATTGGTGTGGGTGCGGGCGGCCTAGCCGCCCGCACCCACATCGCTCGTGTACAACCTAATGGAGCATGTATGGAGTAACCCAGGCATCTCGCACACTATAGCACAGCTACACTATACGTCGCGCGCTACTCATCGTGCATACGTTGCGGAAATTGTACGCTGGCACGCATCCAGTGGCCGTCGGCATCGCGCCGGAGCTGAAACGTACCACCTAAATCATCGCTAACGAGCGTCTCGATGATCTGCAGGCCGAGGCCACTACTATGGCCAGTTCTATCGGGCTGAGGGTGAGTTGGCCCATCGTCGCGCACCTCGACGGTGACCATGCCATCGGCCAGGCGGGCCTCGATCTCGATGCGTCCGCCCTCGGTGGCAAGGCCGTGGGTCAAGGCGTTGCTGATCAATTCGTTAATGACCAATGCCAGCACAGTGGCATCGCGCGAACCGACCTTCACCCTGTCGCCCATAGCGACGAACTGCACCGGCAGCTCGCTAGTGATAAGCGTCGTCTGCGCACTATCGATCACATGGCGGGTGACGGCATCGACGGTGGTCACGCCGACATCTTCACGAGACAGCAAATTGTGTACTGCTGCGATCGACTGCACACGAGCCGCGCTCTCGCGTAGCGCCTTTGCGCCCTGGGTATGTGGCTCCATACGCCGCAGCTGCATGGCCAGCAACGCCGACAGCGTTTGGAGATTGTTGCGCACGCGGTGGTGCATCTCTTGCAACAGGGCCGATTTGACAGCCAGCGCGCGCTGGCTTTCGTCAAAAAGGCGGGCGTTCTCGATCGCGATGGCGGCCTCATCGGCAAAGGTACTGAGCAAGCGCACCTGCTCATAATCGAAGAGATGCGGCTCGTGTTTATACAGGCAGATACCGCCGATCGTGCGCTCGCGGGCGCGCAGCGGCATACAGAAAAGCGAGTGAAAGCCCTCGCGCTCGGCCACAGCGGCCAGTTCGGGGAAACGTGCATCTTGGTACGCGTTCATCACAGCGAGCGGGCGGCTGTCGCGCACGGCCTGGAAAATAAAATCGCGCACGCCTTCACCGGCACCGCCATAACTCGCCACCAGGCCAAGCGCGCCGTCCTCGTTCATCTGAAAAATATTCGCGCGATCGGCCTGGGCCAGTTCGACAGCTTTGGCGGCGATCAGATTCAGCACATCGCGCAGACCAACCTGCTCGGCGATACTTTTCGACACCTGCTGCAGCGTCGTCAGCTCGCGCAGCTTCTGGTGCAAGCGCTCATCGGTCTGCTGGTAGAGCTGCGCATTAGCGATAAAAAAAGCCAGTTCGCCAGCCGCGACCTCGACAAAATTGATCTCCTCTTGCGCAAAATCGCGCGGCCCGACCGTCTGCACGCTGATCACGCCCTGAAGCTTATCGGCACTAAACTGGTACCGTTCAGCGCTGAATAACACGACAGGTACTGCGAGCATAGAGCGAAAGGTCTCTTCGCCGAGCTGTGGCTCGATATTAAAGCGCGGTTCCTGCCAGACATCGCGCACCGCAACCGGATGGCCAAGTTGGGCGGCCCAGCCGGTGACACCGCTGCCGAGCCGGGTGACAACCTGGCCGACAGCGGCACGATTCAGGCCGTGGGCGGCGCGCAAGACTAGTTCGTCGCGGTGTTTATCGTACAAATAGACCGAGCACGCCTCGACCTCGACCACCTGTGCAACGGTTTCAACCACCGTCTGTAGCGAAGTGTCGAGATCTAAGGTAGAATTGGCAGCGGATATGATACGATGCAAACCATCTAGTTCAGCGGCACGTGCGAGCAAGCGCGCTTCCCACTCGCGGGTGCGTTGTTCCTCCTGGGCTGCGCCAAAGGCGAGCATCAACTCGCTGACGACAAGACCCTGCGACATGTGCAGATGCGAGGCGAGGTGCATGCCGACTTCAACAAGCACCTCGGCAACGCCGCCCTGGGCATACCAGAGCGAGCCGATATGGCGCAGCCGACCCAGGCGCGTCTCCAGCGACTGCTCAGCGTTGACTTCGTCGAGCAATTCGGCCACACCCGGCCATGTCTCGTGCAGCGCAGCCAGCAGATCGGGTGTCTGCGAGGTGAGCACATCGTACATCATGCAGCTGTACCTAGGCTAACAAATAATGTAGCATTATACCACCGGCTGTAAGCGAGAATTTAGGTGCAGCGGATAAACTGTTCGGGGTATAGCACGAATTAGCGTATGGCCAGCGTTTATATCGGCAACTTCCACGCATTGCGCTCATTGTTACGCGAAGATTGCCATCTTATGCCGCGCTGGCGAACGCCCAGTTCCTCAAATGGGTTGTGCTGCCTGTGCAGGTAGTAGGCGGCCTCTGTTTATGCCTCGCTGAAGGAGCGACCGCGCCGTATGGGATCAACGCCCTATGTCACGCTCTATCTGTTTGCTGCGTTTGTAGCGATAGCGCTTGCGATGTTCGCCTGGCAACGGCGCTACTATCGCGGCGGGCGGCCGTTTGCGCTCACCATGGCGGCGCTCGGTTTCTGGCTTGCCTGCCAGGGCCTTGCCTTAGCCTCTGATAACCCGCGCATCGCTATCGGTTGGACGCTGGTCGAATACGGCGGGATCGTTGTAATCGGCCCGCTTTATTTGCTGATCGCGATCGCCTACTCGGGCCAGTGGCGCAATGTCGATGCAGTTGCGCGTTATGTGCTTTTTATCCCGCCACTGATCTTTTATGGCATTGCGCTTACAACGATGAGCACTGGTTTGTGGTGGCGTGATGTGGAGCTAGACTCGAGCGGCTACATGTACCTGGTTATCGAGCGCGGGCCGGTGTTCTGGATGCATACTGTCTACAGCTATGGCTGTATTTTGACCGGTATCGGCCTGTTTGTGTATGCGGTGCTCTTCGCGCCGCCGCTCCACCGCTACCAGTCGGCGGTGATGCTAGCAAGTGCGATGATACCGGTTGCGGGCAATGTCGCTTATGTATTCTTTGCGGTACGGGTACCGGCGATCGACGATCCGACACCGTTTTTGCTGCTCATGATGGGCCTGATAGTCTACTATGCTACATTGCGCTACCAGATGCTCGATCTGGCACCGATCGCCGAGCGTGAAGTGTTCGCGAGCCTGCCCGACGGTGTTGTGGTGCTAGATACACAGGGCAATGTTGCGTCGATCAATCAGCTGGCCACACGATTGCTGGCCGTTACCGAGGCGCGGCCGTTGGGCAAGCACTTACGCAGTATGCTGCCGCCCGCGTTGAGCACCAGCGAGTTCGCCCACGGCCTACGTTTTGTGCAGAGCGGGCGCACCTATCAATGCAATGTTGCCGAGGGGGAGCGCGAGCGTGGGCTGGAAATTCGCGTCAGGCCATTGCCTGCGGCCAACGGTCGCCAGGCGGGCTCGTTGCTAGTGGTACGCGACACCACCCAGCGCCTGCAGATCGAACAGGCGCGCAGTCGCCATATCAACGAACTGAACCTGATCAGCAGCATCGCGCGTGCCGCCAACACCGCCGTCGAGACTAGCGATCTGCTCGATACCTTGGTTCATACATTGGTCGGCTCGGGCGTATGGCAGCGTGTGGTGATCGGGCTGAACGACGAGGCGCACGGCTGTATCACCACGATCGTCGATTCGCAGCACGAAGACCAGGCGCTGCTAGAGTTGTGCCGTGATCCGAAGCCGTATATCGATGTGTTTGCGCCACTCTGCCAGCGCATTGTGCTGCGCCTCACGCCAGACGACGCCCATTTTACCGCTACCCCGGCTGCCGAGTGGATGCGAAACAATGCGATGCACAGCGTGCTGGTTGT
>JAAUTF010000366.1 GCA_012031775.1 Candidatus Altimarinota bacterium
GCGGCTTAAACATCTTGGCTGTACCGAACGATCTGCGCATTCGCGCTGCGCTCCGACATTCCCATCGCCAGCCGGCATGGGCAGCGGTGCGGCGATCGGCAGCCGCGCTGGTGCGCGCCCTCGCCGCCGTATGCCGGGCAAACCCGTTGAATGCTTGCAGCCATTGCTGCCCTCGTCTACAACAGCGAACAGCGCTACCACGGCACGCCGAGCGGCATCGATAACAACGTCATCGCCTATGAACGCGCGATCTGGTTTCAGCGCCAGGGGGACGGCCCACCGCTGATAGCGCCGGTCGCTATCGCACGCCCGTTTCGGCTACTGATCGGCGATACTGGCGTGCGCAGCGCTACAAAACTACCAGTCGGCGCAGTTCGTGAGCGCTACAACATCGAACCAGTGCGCTACGCTGCACTCTTCGATGCGATCGCTGCGCTAGTTCATCAGGCGCGTGACGCTCTAGCCAATGGCGATCGTGGGCGGCTCGGTGCAGCGCTCAACCATAATCAGGAGCTACTGCGCCAGCTCGAGGTCTCGTCGCCGAGATCGAGCGGCTGGTCGCTGCTGCACTCAACGCGGGGCCACCGCCGCTAAGCTTCCGGCGCCGGCTGGGGTGGTGTGATACTGGCCCTGGTTGAGACAGAGGCGGCTGAACCTGTCTACGAAGCGCTTCTGGCCGCCGGTGCAGCTCGTGTGCTCAGCACTACGGTGGCAGCTCACTACTGATCGAGTATAATTAGAACCAATATAACAAGTTATGCTCAGCACAAGCGCCGCGTGGCGGCGCTTGTGCTGAGCCTTGATACCAAATTCGGATGCAAGGTTATTCTTTGTTGTCGTTTGTTGGCGGCGACGCCGCCAACAAACGACAACAAACCGAAACTATGTACCTGAATTTGGTATTACATATTCTATGGCAAACATAATGGTCGCGATGAGCGGTGGTGTCGACAGTTCGCTGGTCGCTGCCTTGTTGCACGAACAGGGGCACACAGTCACCGGGGTGACAATGCACCTGTGGGACGATGAGGACGAGCGGCTGCACGAGAGTATGTGCTGCTCGCTGGAGATGACGGAGAGCGCCCGCCGTGTTTGTGCGCAGTTGGGGCTGCCTTATTATGTGTTTAACTTCCAGAAGGAGTTCCGCCGCCACGTAATCGAGTTCTTCGTGCGCGGCTATACCCAGGGCTATACGCCCAACCCCTGTATGGAGTGCAACCGCGAGATCAAGTTTCGCGCCTTGATGGATCGCGCCAATCAGCTTGGTTTCGATTACGTCGCTACTGGCCATTACGCCCAGATCGCCCGCGAATCAAACGGTTCCTACCAGTTGCTACGCGCCGCCGACTACGACAAGGATCAGTCGTATGTATTGCATATGCTCACGCAACGTGAACTCGCACGGCTGATGTTCCCGGTCGGCGGCCTTAGCAAGCAAGAGGTACGGCATCTGGCTGCCGAGCGCGGGCTCGATAGCGCCGAGCGCGAGGAGAGCCAGGATATTTGCTTCGTCCCCAATGGCGACTACCGCAACTTGCTGCGCGAAGAAGCGCCCGAGAGCCTTACACCGGGGCCGATCGTCGATATGAGTGGCCGCGAGATCGGCCGTCACGATGGGTTACCTTTATACACCGTCGGTCAGCGTCGTGGCCTGGGCCTTAATGTCGGCCAGCCGCTCTATGTTGTTGCGCTCGATCCAACACGTAACGCGCTGATCGTCGGCCCTGTCGATGCGATCATTAAAGACCGGTTTTGTGTCGACCAGCCGGTATTTGTGGATGGCCTGCGTCCGAATGCGGCGTTCGAATGCCATGTGCAGGTGCGTGCGCACGGCGACACCGTAGCAGCACTGGTGGTGCCGCAGCCCGATGGCACGCTCGATGTCCAGGTGCAGCAAGCGCTGCGTGCGGTCACACCAGGTCAGGCGGCGGTCTTTTACAACGGCCCACAAGTGCTCGGCGGCGGGCGTATTATGCGGTCTCTGGCATGACACTTGCACCAGCAGCCTTATTACTGCTCTTGATCGCCACGGCATGCGCCAGTCTGGCTTATGTGCTGTGGGGTAAGCGGCGGCGTCAGTACCCGCTCTTTTGGGCAGCAGCTTTCGTCGGCTGTCTGCTCACCTATGGGCTTGGGCTGCGTGTGCCGCTCGCCCTGCCGAACCCGGCGGGCGTGCCGATCTTCGAGGCGGTGATGGCGGCGTGGCTGTTGCTCGTCGTTGCCTCGCGATTACGGGTATGATATAATCGCAGGCGTTTTCAGCGCGCACTATAGCGGCAAAACGGCATGTTCCGTGACGCCGAAGGGGTTGGCTTGTGCTACGATGGGTTGGA
Organism: Candidatus Altimarinota bacterium; assembly: GCA_012031775.1. GTDB lineage: Bacteria > Chloroflexota > Chloroflexia > Chloroflexales > Chloroflexaceae > JAAUTF01. Next base: position 2,334 of record JAAUTF010000366.1, read on the forward strand.
ATTGGCGTCGGCGTTCTGACCGCACTGCTGATCGGTTTTATCGTCTATGCTACTTTTTTCTCGGCACCAGGCTTCCGCGAGGGGGCGGCGGCGATCGCGATCGTGCTGCTCGCAGTCTTTCAGCTGATAACTGCGTTTCTCCTGATCGCGCTGCTGATCGCTGTGCTCTATGCGGTCACCAAAATTGATCAGCTTGCGCGCACCAGCCTTATTCCCAAGCTCGATGAGGCTACGGTTAAGGTTAATCAGTTGCTGGAAGATGGTCGCCAGATCAGCGGCAATGTGCGCGATACAGTGAGCAATACCACCGGCACCACCACCTTTGTTACCGAGCGTATCGTCTCACCCTTCATCCGCCTGTCGAGCATCGCTAGCGGGGTGCGTGCGGCAGCGAACTCGCTCGCCCGCCGCGACTTGCCGCCAACAAGTGGTGAATAACGCACGATCTATGGTCTCGACGAAGGAGATTATCAGTTATGGTTGACTGCAAGGCAATCAATCATAAGCGCTATTTTCTCTTTTTGTCGAGGCCTTGTTTTACCACGCAGAATCAGGACTTGTTAACTATTGTCGTAACTTGTGGGCTATGTTATAGTAGCACAAGGGTCTCACTGCCGCAGGCGGTTCCAACGCCATAGATTGCAGTTAAACCCTGGTCTGTTGTACCACATTCGACCACCGCGATGGCGTAGGCAACCGCTGTAGCGCCTCTGGAGGCAACGGCATGGCGCTCGTTGGCAATATTCGCGATTTCGGGCTCTCGGATTTTCTTTACCTCGTCGATCGCGGCTATAAAACGGGTGGCCTGCACCTGAAGCACAACGATGAGACGGCAATTCTGTTCTTTGAGCGTGGTAAGCTCATCCTAGCTTCGCGCAAAGACGAAGACCGCAAGGGCGAGTTGCTTGTACGGTTGGGGGTTTTGAGTGCCGAGCAACTGAGTAGTGTAATGCAGCAGATGCAGCAGCGTGGCAATGGCGTAACGCTTACGCAGGTATTGCTCGACAGCCAATTGCTACCGGCAGAAAAGCTGCAAAGCACGCTGCAAACGCATAACGAAGAATCGGTATACGGTCTCTTCGGCTGGCCAGAAGGTGAATTTCGCTTCGAGCAGGGCCAGAAACCTGCCACTGACTCGCCGGTGATGCCGGTACCGGTGCCGGTCGAGAACCTGATTATGGAAGGCGTGCGGCGGATCGATGAATGGGGGCGGATCAAAGATCGCATCCCCAGCACCGATATGGTGGTGAAATTTATCGATCAACCCGGTGAGAAGGCAAAAGGTGTCAAGCTTGCTCCCGAAGAATGGCGTGTGTTTGCGCGTATCAACGGCCGCGACACGCTGGCCGAGATCGCGCAGAAAACCAATCTCGGCGATTTCGACACTTGCCGCATCGTGTATGGCTTCCTCACAGCAGGCCTCGTTGAGGTCTTGAAGAAGCCAAAGCCCGCGCCGCTTACGTCGTCTGCGCGAGGCGCACAGGTAACAGAGCCGCCCAGGTTAAAGAAGAGCCTGGTCAACCGGATCATCAACCGTATTCGTGGCATGTAAGGTTTGTGCGCTCCAGCCAGGGCACAGCACCGTAGCGGAGGGCCGGTGTGCAGACGGTAAAAATGGTTATCAGCGGCGCGGTGAACGCCGGGAAAACTGAATTCATCAAGGCGATCAGCGAGATCGAAGTTGTTTCGACTGAGCGCCGCGCCACCGACGATACAAAACTTATCAAAAAAGAGACGACGGTCGCCATGGATTTTGGCCGCATTCAGATCGCTGACGATCTGGTGTTGCATCTCTTTGGTACGCCCGGGCAGAAGCGCTTCGATTTTATGTGGGAGATCTTGTCCGAGGGTATGCTCGGCCTGGTCATTCTTGTCGATAGCACGCGCCCCGAAACGTTCCGCGAGACAAATCGCATCATCGATTTCTTCGTCTCTTATCGCGATACGCCATATGTTATCGCCGCCAACAAGCAGGATCGGCCTAATGCGTGGTCGCCCGACGAACTGCGCCTGGCGTTACGGCAGCCGCCGCATATCAAAGTGATGCCCTGTGTGGCCTCCGATCGCGAGAGCGTCAAAAATGTGTTGCTAGAGCTGTTGTATGTGATCTTGCAGCGCAGCGAGGACTGATCTTTTAGAAGTCAGGATTCAGAAGTCAGGATTCAGAAGAGACCAGGGCGCACGACGTTTGTCGTGCGCCCTGGTTTTTTGTTTTGGGACGATGGAGATGGCACGCGGGCGACGGAACCCGGAGCGATGGATGGCACGCAGGGCGATGGGTAGGGCGAAGCATTTGCCACACGATCCGTTCGTGCCCGTAATCGACGTAGGGGCGAATGGTTCGCCCCTACGTCGATTACGGGCGATGGTATGGAGGAAGGCGATGGCGATGGGGCGGCGGTGCCCGGCCTTCTGAATGCTGACTCCTTACTCCTGACTCCTCCTACGGCACCGGTACCCATTTTGCGCTGTCGAGCCAAACGACACGCCGCTCCTCGCCGGTGGCGTCGTTGAGAGCAACCGTGCCGTTTTTACCCGCCAGGAAGGGGAAGCGCCCGAGGTACACCCAAGTGATTTGTGTGCTCTGGTCGACGACAACTTCTTGTGCGCCGTCACGATGTTGCACAATGTAAGTAGCCTGAGCGCTGGCAGCATAGCGCGCGGGGCAACTCGGCACATGAACGTAGACATCGTAGAGACCTTCGGCGGGCAGACTCGGCTTCCAAATGCCGTGCGCTTTTGATCTACCGGCCACGGTCGGCGTGTAAAGCGCGTGACGACCCTCGCCGCAGCCGCCGCTGCTACTAAACCAAGCCAGGTTCACCGAGCGGCTGAAGGCTGGGCTAAGTTCATCCACAACAATAGTAGCCCCAGCTGCAGGAACGGCCTGACTATGCAGCTCCTGCGGATCGTGACCCATCCACAAAAAGGTAATTTCGAGCTCGGCCTGATCGCCGACGATGCCGAGATCGTCCCACCAGGCACCATCGCCAACGTCGACAGCGGTGGGGAAGCGTACATAGCCCTTGTCGCCGTAGCCGTTGTTGTAACCCTCGTAGTACGCGGCGTGGTCTTCGGGCCAGCCACGCGGCAGATCTTGAAACTTATCACGATCGTAGTCCCAATAGTCATCGCGGGTATTGTAAGGGCCAACATCGTAGACAGGCACGACGGTGCTACGCCCGTTGTAGCTCAGACGCACCTGGTACTCGTGGCCGCCCTTGCTCGACAGCACAGTCCACGAGGGCAGCGAGACGTAACGGTCGCGCGGGGTGATGATATGCCCATTAGCGGTACGACCACCGACCATACCCTGGCGTGTAGCACGAATGCGCCAGGTAGGCGCGATCGTCTCAGCGGTGGGCTGCTGATCGGCAGGCGGTTTTTCGGCATCGAAGCTAACGGCGTGGATAATGGGGAGACTATCGGCACTGCCAAAAAGGCGGACGCGATACTGAATGAGCTGAACTGAGCGTGGGAAAGCGATACGTTCGCCGGACATCGGCTCGACATGCCAGGGCAGCCAACTGCGTCCATCGACGCTACCACGGAAATCGACAGCGACTTTCGAGGTAAGCGACGCGGTCGCCTCATAACTGATGCGGAAATGAGAGGTGGGCTGGGCAAGGCGCTGGGCGGGAGCGATGTAGAAGCCGTAATGGGCAAAATCACCAAGCAGAGCTGCTGGCGCAGGAGCGGCGGGATCAAGCTGCAAACTACCGTCGGCGAGGCGTCGCACCCCTTCGTACTCAGCCTCGCTGACCGGGAACCCGAGCGATGCCGGGCGAGCTGCATAGGTACTTGTCACGCCACCGATTGCAAACAGGGCACTGAATGCGAGCAACAGCCAACGAGTGGCGCGCCGCGATCCACGGTGGGCAGGCATAGCACCTCCTTAACTACATTCTTGGTAGCTCTATGTCACACCGTGGTTGACGCGC
>JAAUTF010000367.1 GCA_012031775.1 Candidatus Altimarinota bacterium
TTATCGTGATCGTTTGCTGGAGGCGGATGCGAGCGTAGCGAGTATCTTGTTACACTACGCATGGATGGCAGCGATAGTGCTGATGTTCACGCTGGAATGCAGGTACTTAAAGAGCGGTTTGGCAGGCTTGATGCTTTGATCAACAATGCTGGCAGCGCAGGGGCGCGCCAGCGCCTGGCGCATATTCCCTTGTTGCGCGAAGACTTGCAGAGTGATACGGAGACATTGGCTGACGGCATTGGCAATTTGCTGGGTATAACATGGAACCTTACGCGGGCCGCTGCCCCCTTAATTCCTCCTGGTGGTAGCGTAATTAATATTTCTACTATTTTTTCGCGTACCAACTACTACGGCCGTATACCCTATGTAGTTCCAAAAGCAGCACTTAATGCGCTTTGTCAGCGCCTTGCAATAGAGCTAGGCGAGCGTGGAATTCGGGTCAATACTATTTATCCTGGTCCTATCGATAGCGAGCGCATTCGCACGGTGTTTGGCCGAATGGATGAATTGAAGGGGCTGCCAGCAAATAGCACCGCCGATGAGTTCTTCGATATTATGCGGCTTAGTCGTACTGATGACGCTGGCCGGACGACCAAACGCTTCCCAACAACGCTCGATGTTGCCAATACAGCGCTCTTTCTTGCCTCTGATGAGGCAGCTGCTTTTAGTGGCCACGCCTTTGAAGTGACCCACCGGTATGGCCGTACCCGAAGAGAGTCGCACCGTCTTTGTGGCACGGCCTGCGCTGCGCGCAGTTGATGCCCATGGCCGCGTAACACTGATCTGTGCAGGCGATCAGATCGAAGACGTATTGGCCTTAACCGGCGTTTTGCGCTCCTGTGGCAGCGAGGTTGTCATTGGCTATCGCAGTCGCGCTGCTATCGCACAGTTGGAACGTATTTTTGAGGAGAGCCGTCGCCTGCCGGACACAGGATATACCCCACCGCTGTTGCTCTATCTGAACCCGTTGGAGCCTGAAAGCGTTAGAAGTGCGTTGACCTGGGTCGATGAGTACGCAGGACAGCTCCACGCTGCGGTCATCTTGCCCGGTGCCGCTCCTGAACGTATGCAGCCGCCTGTAAGCGCTGCTGATGATGCTTTTGTCGCGCGGTTTCTGAGCGATGAGTTGGCGGCACCTATTGCGTTATCGAGCCAGCTGGCGCGTTATTGGGAGACGCGCCGGGTTACTATGGCTGCACGTTACACGCCACGAGTTATATTCCTTAGTAATGGCGACGATCGGCGGGGCAACGTGTATGCTGATATTGTTCGCGCCGGGATCGAACAGCTGGTTCGGGTCTGGCGGCACGAAGCACAACTGGATTACGAGCGATCAGCAGCGAATGGCGAGCACGATAGATTGCTGCCGACTTGGTCGAACCAAATTGTGCGCTGGGCTAATGCCGAAAACGAGAGTCTTGATTTCGCCTGTGCGTGGGTAGCGAACCTGTTGCACACCGAACGACGGATCGAGGCGATCAATCTCTACCTTCCACAGCAGTTGCTGGCGACAACCGGGACACAGCGACCATGGTTCGGCTGGGCCGAGAGCTTGATCGGCTTACATCTGGGTAAAGTGGCACTGATCACTGGCGGCAGCGCGGGCATCGGCGGGCAAATCGGGCGTATGCTGGCGCTTAGTGGTGCTACAGTTATCCTGGCAGCGCGCGGTAAGGTGCAGCTGGAGCAACTACGCGATACTATCCGCAGTGAGCTTGCCGAATTGGGGTACAACGATATCAGCGCGCGCGTGCGGACGGTTGCCGATTGCGATGTAGCCGATGAGGCCAGCCTGACGACGCTTATCGACGAAGTGCTGGCGACATGTGGGCGCGTCGACTATTTGATCAATAATGCTGGTATCTCGGGCGTTGAAGAGATGGCGATCGATATTCCGCTTGATGCCTGGCGGCACACGTTGCGCGCGAACTTGCTGAGCAATTATAGTTTGCTGCGGAAAGTTGCCCCCTTGATGAAAGCTCAGGGCAGCGGCTACATCCTCAATGTCTCGTCGTATTTTGGTGGTGAGAAATATGTTGCCATCCCGTACCCGAACCGCGCCGATTACGCGGTGAGCAAAGCGGGCCAGCGCGCGCTGGCTGAGGTGTTGGCGCGCTTTCTTGGGCCAGAGATACAAATCAATGCGCTGGCCCCTGGCCCGGTAGACGGTGACCGATTGCGCGGCACCGGTGAGCGCCCCGGCCTTTTTGCTCGCAGGGCGCGGCTTATTCTCGAGAACCGACGACTGAGCGAGGTTTATAGTGCGCTAATCGAGGCTGCCCGCGCTCACGGGCAGCCAATGCACGAATTACTGGCTCCGCTGGCAACTAATCAGGTGGTATCGTTAGCGCAAGACCTAGCAGCGGCACCGGAGCTGCGACAGTTGGCAGAAATAATTTTACAGACCAGCGATGTGGAGGCAAGTTCGCGCGAATGTCTGCTTAATACACCTATCGCACAGAAACTGTTACGGCGGCTACAAGATGGTGGCTACCTCGATGACGCTGCGACGCTAGCTGAGACCGTGCTGCGGGCAGAGCGCTCGGTGCCTGACCCCTTTTTTACGCGCGGCCAGATCGAACGCGAGGCGCGTAAGGTACGCGAGGGGATTATGGCCATGTTGTATTTGCAACGGATGCCGACCGAGTTCGATGTAGCGTTGGCGACAGTCTATTATTTGGCTGACCGTAATGTTACTGGCGAAACGTTTCATCCTTCGGGCGGGCTGCGTTTTGAGCGAACACCAACCGGAGGTGAGCTTTTTGGCGATGTTGAGCCGCAGCGGTTGGCGCTGCTTGCGGGCAGCACAGTCTTTTTGATCGGCGAGCATCTGCGCGAGCACCTGACAGAGCTGGCGGACATGTATCTGGAGCGGCAAGCCGTGAAGCAGGTGGTGATGCTCACCGAGACGGATGCGGCAGCCGAGGCCTTTATGCAGCATTTTCAGGCAGCAGCTACAGACGGACGACTGCATGTGCTGGCAACGTATGGCGATCTAGAGAAGGGTATCACGACAGCGTGCCGAAACTGGGGCCGCCCTGGCCCGGTTGTCTCAACGCCATTTCGCCCCTTACCGGTGCGAACGCTGGCGGCGCGCGGAGTGGATAGCTGGAGCCAGGTTTTAAGCGAGCAGGAATTCGCCGACCTTGTAGAGCAGCAGATCACGCATCACTTTCGTGTGGCGCATAAGGTAGCCTTGATGGACGGGGTGCAGCTGGTATTAGTGACACCAGAGACCTCGGCGCAGTCGACGACGGAGCAGTTTGCGTTGGCGAACTTCGTGAAGACGACGCTGCACGCCTTTACCGCTACAGTTGGTGTGGAAAGCGAGCGCACAGTGCATCGCCCGCTGATCAATCAAATCGATCTTGGTCGTCAGGCACGCAGTGAGGAGCCGCGTAGCGATGCCGAACGCAAACAAGAGATGATGCGTTTTGTTGAGGCGGTGCTGCTGGTAACTGCGCCGTTGCCAGCAGAAGACGATACCCGCTATCAGGCGCGCATCCATCGTGGGCGAGCTATCACGGTGTGAAGCGTGATGCAGTTAGCCTTCTTTACGCGCAACAATAATACCGAAGGTACCACGGAGCGACTCAACTTTGCCAGCGGTTTCCACAACAGCGAAATAGTCACGGAGATGCTGTGGAGCCGCCAGCAGCCATTGCTCAAGCGCAGCGCGTTCGTCGGCAGGCATACGCATGCGCGCCGTCCAGGATTGAAACTCGTAGGAATCGCGCTGGTCTTCTTCGGTATGAATAACCGTGAGCCCGGCTGCGGCGCAGAACGTAGACCATTCGGCGAAGCTATAGGCGCGCACGTGGCTGGGGTCGCGCCAGCGCTCGAAGCGATCCATAAAAGCGTCGAGATCGGGATCGGGCAGGCCGATATGATCGGAAACAACAAACAGGCCACCCGAACGTAACACGCGGGCGCTCTCAGCGACAAAAGCACGTACATCGGCAAAATGATGTGCCGCAATACGGCAGGTGACGTGGTCGAACCGTGCAGGAGCGAAGGGCAGCTGTTCGGCAGCGTTACGACAGTACGTCACGTGAGAGATACCCTGAGCTGCGATATGGTCGCGTGCCGCAGTGAGCATCGAATACGTCAGATCGCTGGCGACAACGTGTTGAGTGTGGCGAGCAAAAGCGAGCGCGGTATGGCCACCGCCGGTAGCGACATCGAGCACGTGGTGCTGTGGCTGGGGCGAAGCGAGTTCGACGATGCGCGCGAGATCGGCACCATGAGCATGAGTAGCGCTCGTGACATAGGCGGCAGCTACTGGCGCAAATTGGGCCTGGGCGTGGGCTTGGATCGAGCGGGTGATCGGCTGGCTCTCGGAGTCAGGACACATAACAGATCCTTTCATTGTGATAACGCGTATAGTATAACAGGTAGAAATCACCTATGAAAGTATCCGCTGCCGTGTTAGAATGATAGCGGGCATTAAACCGGAGACGCGGTTAGCTAGGACGAGGAAGAAGCATGAGCGACGAGTACACCTACCCGCCACTGAAGCGGAAAACAAAAACACGACAATCGTGGGATTCCAGGCGTATCCGTGCATTGCGCGAGTTTATGGGGCTGACGCAGCGCGAAATGGCGGATGAGCTTGAGGTGCGGCAGCAGACGATTAGCGAATGGGAGACCGGGCTACACACGCCGCATCGCTCAACGCAGAAAACCCTCTCGATGGTTGCCGAGCGAGTCGGTTTCGCCTACGAAAGCGGCGAGAGGCCTGCTGAAGAGATAACCTCGAACGATCAGCAAAGAGACACTTGACAAGCAACACGTAATCGTGTATATTAAACATCAACAGGGCGTGCGAATCGAAGGCACGCCCTGTCGGCGTCTCTGAGTCACGGTTGAGTTCAGGCCGTGATTTTTTACACCGCGATTACCCGGAAAAGTGTAAAATGAAACAACATATTGTGATCGACTGCACAGAACTGCGGCATCTCTACTGTGATGAAAGTTGCACAATGCGCGAGCTAGCAGAGCGTTACCGATGCAGCACGGCAACTATCTCGGTTCGGCTACGTAACTGTGGCATAGAAGCGCGTTCAGGACGTTTTGAGGCACGAGACATCCCCGAGGCTCAACTGCGGCGGCTGTATCTGGTGGAGCGCCAACCCCTTGTGCAAATCGCGGCCCATTTTGGTGTGAGTGTGGCAACCTTATACAATCGGCGACGCGCGTATGGCATGCCGACGCGTACTGAACAGGACAGTATTGAACAGGGTGCAGGTGTTGCCGATTAACTAGCAGCTAGTACAAAAAACTCTTTGCACTTTGCTGGTACATGGCTACGATCTTGCTCTTGCCAGCGCGACAAACCTATGCGAGAGTGTTGACCTTTGCAATTGCGTATGCTAGAATAGGCCTGACACCGTAAAGACACACGATCTCCGCCCCTGGGGGCTATAAAAGGAAGGATCGCGCATGGCTGAGCCTGAAAGCATCATGCAGCTTGGAATTGAGGCGGCCCGTGACGGCAACAAAGAAGAAGCGCGCAACCTCTTCCGCCTGCTGACGCGCGAGGAGCCAAACAACTCGCAGGCCTGGCTCTGGCTCGCTGGTGTAGCGGAGAACCGCGAAGAGCGCCAGTATGCCTTAGAGCGTGTTCTGGATATCGAACCTGGGAACGAGATGGCCTACAAAGGCCTACAAGCCATGGGCGTTGATCCCGAGGCGCGTCAGCGCGAGTATGCAGCCGTTGACAGCAGCATCGCCGCAGGTGCAACCGCAGGAATGGCAGCCCAATCAGGCGGGACGTACGATCGTACACCGGCGAGCGGTTTTGATGACGACGATCCCTTTGCCGAACTTGATAGCCTTTCAGATGTGATGGCAGACGGGCCAGCGGCTGTACGACGCGAGCGTCCGGCGACTATCGAACCCATCGATGCGGGTGAGGCAGCAGCAGTAAGTGCTGCGGCGGCGAGTACACGCAACACAGGCTCAGGTAGCTCGCGCGGGGGGGCGTAACGCATCAAGTTCAACATCACGCGACATCGACGATGAGGGCAATAATCGGGGGGGCGGCATCCCCTGGCTACCGTTGCTGCTAGCGCTTGCGGCGCTTGCGGCGCTGCTTTGGGCGGTATGGTTCTTCCTCTTTCGACCGGGGAGCACCCCACCGACTGTGCCTACAGGAGTGGCAACGGTCGTGAGCACGCCAGATCCTGGCGCGACGGCAGCGGTGCCAACGGTAGATCCAAATGCGACGGTTGCCGTGCCCGACTGTGGAAGCGCCCACCGCC
>JAAUTF010000007.1 GCA_012031775.1 Candidatus Altimarinota bacterium
GGCAGCCGGATGATCCAGGGCCAGATCACGCTGGTGCGCAAGGGGCGCGAGCGTACCAAGTCGGCAACATGCGCTAGGTGCGCCGAGATCGTTGCATCAGGAAGACCGTTGGCCAACTTATCGAGCGCCGAAACGATATGTGGGTTATGCTCGTCGCTGTGGTGCGCTAGCAGGCGCGCGGCGAAGTAGAGCGCCACCGCCTCGTTTAAGTTGAGCCGCACGGTTGAGAGATAGGTGGTGCGGTTGATGCCGTAGCGCCCTCGATCTTCCCAGATCGGAACACCCATAGCCTCAAGTGCTTCAAGATCGCGATAGATCGTCCGGCGATCGACCCCGCTGTCGCGCGCAAGATCAAGCGCCCGTATGCCCTGCGGCGCGTTGTAAAGACGATGCTCTAATAAGCGCAGCCGCGCTGCTTTGCTACGCACCCGATCTTCGACATCGCGCTCATCGATCGCCATAATATCGCTAGAAGACGAACGAGAGGCCGATCATGCCGGCTAACAACGTGCCACCAATAATCGTGATCTGAACCAGATCGCGCCGTGCATAAGCATAGTCTGTCGAGTAATCGACCGGCTGCACCGGCGGTCGTGTCACTGCTGGAGCTGAGGTGCTCGGGCGCTTCGGCGGCTGCACTTGCTGCTGTAACCGTACGGGCTGGCGACGCCGACGCGATGGGTTAGACATAAAACTATCTCCGCTACACTATAATAACCGTAAATAGGTTGTAGTCAGGGCATATAACAACCATTAACCCTTTTGTTCGAACTTCGCTGAAGATTATACCATAGCTCGCTTGCACAGATCGCCATGCTCGGCTATCATCCCCGCGATGATACGCCTAGGCATATTCGGGGGCGGCCAGCTCGCCCAAATGCTCACGCAGTCAGCCGTCGCCCTTGGCGTCGAGACGGTGATCTTCGACCCTGCCATCGACACTCCTGCCGGGCGTTATACCAGCCATAAGGTCATCGGCGATTGGGGCGATCCAGCGGCGCTCAATGCCTTTGCTTCGCAATGCGATATCGTCACGCTCGAAAACGAATTTGTCGCTGCGGCGATCCTGGCAGATCTGGAATCACGCGGTTTGCCCGTCTTCCCCACTGCCGCAACGCTTGCAGTTATCCAGGACAAGCTGTTGCAGAAAGAGCGTATGCGCCAGGCCGGGCTTGCAGTGCCGCCCTTCAGCGCCGTGCGGGCACCGGACGACGTGCGCGCTTTTGCTGCCGCATATGGCTGGCCGCTTGTGCTTAAAGCGCGCCGCAACGGCTACGACGGCTACGGCAACGCAACCCTGCGCCACCCCGAAGATATTGCAGCAGCCTGGGAGCGACTAAGCGCACGCAGCGATCTACTGGCCGAAGCCTGGGTGCCGTTTGTACACGAACTTGCGGTGATGATCGGGCGCGGACGTGACGGTAGCATCGTCGTTTACCCAGCGGTAGAGACTGTGCAGCGCAATCACATCTGCCACATGGTGCGTGCCCCGGCTGCCATCCCGCCCGCAACGGCCAAACACGCTGCCGCGCTCGCTCAACAGGCGGTCACTGCCATTGATGGCATCGGTATTTTTGGCGTCGAGCTGTTCGCACTGCCCGACGGCCAAGTGCTCTATAACGAAATCGCACCGCGCCCGCATAATTCCGGCCACTATACGATCGAAGGCTGCACAACTTCGCAATTCGAGAATCATCTGCGCGCCGTGCTCGGCTGGCCACTCGGGTCAAGCCAACTGCGTGCGCCTGCCATCGTGATGGTCAATTTGCTCGGCAGTCGCAACGGCGCAGTAACAAGCGATGTCCTCAACACCGCCCTCGCCGTCCCTGGCGCACACATCCATCTTTACGGCAAGCGCCAAGCGCGTATCGGGCGCAAAATGGGCCATATTACCGCGCTCGGCGCAAATATAGCCGAGGCCGAGGCAATCGCGTTGCGCGCCGCAAGACTGGTTAACATTTAACATCGTTTTGTGGTAATTACCCGTATGTTCGCGCGTGTTGGCAACGATGCCACCAACACGCGCAACATACGGTACATACTCTTACTTACGCCATGGAAATATCACCACTTGTCGGTATCATCATGGGCAGCGATAGCGACCTGGCAACTATGCAGGGCGCGGTCGATGCCTGTGCCGAATTCGCTGTCCCTTACGAGGTACGCGTTATTTCGGCGCATCGCACACCCATCGATATGGCCAGTTATGCCAGCGAAGCGCATCTGCGTGGCTTGCGCGTCATAATCGCCGGCGCTGGCGGTGCCGCCCATCTCCCCGGGCATGGTCGCCGCTTACTCGCCGCTGCCGGTCATCGGCGTGCCAGTGCCAAGCAAAGCGCTCAGCGGCCTCGACTCGCTGCTCTCGATCGTGCAGATGCCCGCTGGCGTGCCCGTCGCCACCGTCGCCATCGGCGCTGGGCGTAATGCTGGCCTGCTGGCTGTGCAAATTCTCGCCAGCCACGACACAAGCTTGCTCAACAAAATGCTCGCCTACAAAGCGACGATCGCTGAACAGTCGCGCGCCAAGAACCAGAATTTACCGATGGCACCTCATAAAGCGGAGCCGGGAAACTGATGGCGTGCCCGAAGCGCATGACAGTGCGCCGGTGTTTCTGAGCACTGATTGCTGACTTCTGCTGGAGTACCACCCCAGCGTACTGCGTCCACACCCAGAGAATTGACAAGCGAGGTTTTATGCGCAACATCCTTATCACCGGCGGTGCCGGATTTATCGGTTCGAACTTCGTCCACTATATGTTGGAAAAGTATGGCGACTATCGCATCGTCGTCTTCGATAAACTCGACTACTCCGGCAACATGGCCAATCTCGAACCAATCAAAGACGACCCACGCTTCAGCTTTGTGCGCGGCGACATCTGCGACGTTGAGGCGGTACGAACAGCGGTTCGCGAGCACCAGATCGACACGATCATTAACTTCGCCGCCTTCACTCACGTTGATCGCTCTATTCTCGAACCCGGCTTGGCGGTAACAAATAACGTCATCGGTACTCAGGTGCTGCTCGATATAGCTCGCGAGGCGCAGTTGGAGCGCTTCCACCATATTTCGACTGATGAGGTCTATGGAACTATTCCGGATCCGGCCCGCTCCAAAGAGGGCGATCCCTTCGAGCCGCGCAGCCCCTACTCGGCCAGCAAAGCCAGCGCCGAACATCTTGTTTACGCGTATTATGTCACCTATAGCTTGCCAGTGACGACAACGCGCGGCTCGAACAACATTGGGCCGTATCACTACCCCGAAAAGGCCGTGCCGCTGTTTACCACCAACGCCATCGACGACTTGCCACTGCCGATCTACGGTGATGGCTTGCAGGTACGCGATTATCAGTATGTTCTCGATCACTGCGAGGGCATCGATCTCGTGTTGCACAAGGGCGCGCTCGGCGAAGTTTACAACGTCGGCACCGAGGTCGAGACCGCGAATATCGACATGGCGCGTAAAATTCTTGATCTGCTCGGCAAGCCTCACAGCCTGCTTACCTATGTTACCGACCGGGCTGGTCACGACCGGCGCTATGCCCTGGATTGCACCAAACTACGCGCCTTAGGGTGGCGCTCACGCCATACTTTCGATCAAGCGCTGGAAAAACAGTGCGCTGGTATGTCGCCAACGAAAACTGGTGGCGTCCGATCAAATCGGGCGCGTACCGCGACTACTACCAGCGCCAATATGTCGAGCGTACATAGCGACGTTGCATTCTGCGCTACTCGATGCCTAACGCGGTAAGGGCACAGCACGCTCTCCCTCTCCCCTACAATGCCCCTATCGCGTTGCACGGCGCAGCTCTTCAACCGCACTCTGCTCGGTCTGCTGGCGGCTCGTATCGTTATGCGCCCTGATAATCGTACACACCTCAGCCGGATCGTCACAGAGCGTGATCAATTCTAGATCAGGCTGGCCGATCTTACCTTCAGTGAGCATTGTCGACCGCACCCAGTCCATCATGCCACGCCAGTAATCGCTGCCAAAAAGGATCACAGGGAAGTTGCGCACCTTGCCCGTCTGAATCAGCGTCAGCGACTCGAACAGTTCGTCGAGCGTGCCAAAGCCACCGGGAAAGATCACAAACGCCAGCGAGTATTTGACGAACATTGTCTTGCGCACGAAAAAATAGCGGAAATCGATCGCCAGATCGACAAAAGGATTGGCTCCGGTTTCAAACGGCAGCTCGATCGTGCAACCGATCGATGTGCCACCGGCCTCGCGCGCACCACGGTTTGCGGCCTCCATCAGGCCTGGCCCGCCACCGGTGATAATAGCAAAGCCCGCCTCACTCAACAATTTCCCTGTCTCGACCGCCTTCCAGTACATCGGGTCGTCCTCGCGGACACGCGCTGAACCAAAGCAGGTCACTGCAGGGCCGATCTCAGCCAGGCTATCGAAACCTTCAACAAATTCCCCCATAATACGCAGCACGCGCCAGGGGTCGGTATGGCGAAACGCCGCAGCACCAGTCGTTCGTGAATTAAGCAATTCAGCGTCTTCCGTATTTTGTTTCATCAGGCCTCTTGTGCTATACTCCGTGCTCTGTTATAGCAAACACGGGTGAAGACTTTGAGCCTATGCTGTGCTTAGCGCAGCATAGCCATTATTATCCAACCGCATTTTGTAGCAAACGACACAAATCATACCACGTCTTGCTCTTTGATTGTGTTCAGGAGAGGAAGTATGACCCAGCCTTGCTCGGGAGGGCGCATCGAGGTAATCTGCGGCTGTATGTATAGCGGTAAAACAGAGGAGCTGATCCGTCGGATGCGCCAGGTGAAGATAGCGCGCCAGCCCTGTCGAATTTTTACGCCGCGCCTCGATACCCGCTACAGCGCAAATGCCGTTGCCAGCCATATCGGTTCGCGCCTCGAAGCCGTGCCGACCAGTTCCATCGGCGAAGTGCTCGCCCAGGCCGACGATATCCAGGTCGTCGCGATCGACGAACTGCATTTCCTCGTCGATGAGCCGCAGCACATCGTCGACGGCTGTCAGTCGCTCGCTAATCGTGGCTTACGCGTGATCGTCGCCGGGCTTGACCAAAACTATCGCGCTGAGCCCTTCCCAGCCATATCGCAGCTTATGGCGGTAGCCGAACAGGTCGATAAGCTCTATGCAATTTGTGTGCGTTGCGGTTCGTACGCCACCCGCTCACAACGCCTGATCGACGGCAGGCCTGCCCCCGCCAATGCTCCGACCATTGCCGTTGGCGGCCTGGAATTGTACGAGGCGCGCTGCCGCAATTGCTACGAACCCGCCCGTTAATAAAGAACCCGAAAATACAGAGAGCGCAAAGGGTTGGTACTACACCTTTGCGCTCTCTGTGTCGTTGCGGCGGGAGTCTTACGCAATGCCCATCTTGCGCTTTAGCTCGGCAAGCTCCGAGTCGACCTCCTGCTCTTTCTCCAGGTCTTTAAAGCGCGTCTCAAGCGAGCCCGCTTCAAGCTTTGCCATCGCCTCGGCACGCGCGAGCTGATCGTCGACCTTCTCTTCAAGTTGGTCGAGCTTGTCCATCGCGCTGATTTTCCCCATGCTCTGCGCAGTGCGCTGCAGCGCCTCCTGCGTGGCAGCACGATTCTTCTTCGCGATGATCAACTCCTTTTTCGCTTTCGTCTCGGCGATACGCGTCTCGAGCTGCACGAGTGCATCCTGCATCGCACCGACCTGCTGCTCCTGAGCTTTCTCCTGCTCGTCGTATTGCTCAAAGAGTTTCTGCGCCTGTACTTTGCGCGACAGTGCCGCCTTCGCCAATTCCTCGTCGCCGGCGCGTAGCGCAGCCTCGGCCTTGCTCTGCCACGACTCAGCCTCAGCATGGCTGGAAATGCGGCGCTGCTCAAGCTTCGTCTCGTCCGCCATCGCCGCTGCTACATTCGTACGCACCTCATACAGCTCGTTTGTAAGCTGCCGTAGATACTCGTTGGCCATCTTCTCCGGATCCTCGGCTTTGTCGAGCATGGAGTTGATGTTGGCGCTCATCAGATCTTTGATACGGGACAGGATGGACATGGTTTCTCCTCCTACGCAAGCCTGCGTGGCACACGTCGCCGATAAGACTTGAACCAGTTGGAAATCCGCAATCGTATTCTATCACGGCTGGATTGCTTCCACAATATATACGCCCTGATACGCAAATAGTTTCAAGGAAAAGATATAGCAATCTTATATAGTTTGTGTACAGGGCTGTGCCGTTGTGCGCAGCGTAACCGCGCACAACGGCACAGCTTCTTCACAAACCGTGATAACATTGCTATCTTTGCTGCTCTCATTCCTATGTTTTTGGGTCGAGCGGTTTCTTGGCGGGGACGCCGACAGCACGTGGGTAAGCAGCCGGTGTAGGCAGGGCCTTTGTCACTACGACCATTAATCGTGTCTCAAGGCCAGGGATCGTAACATTTTCCAGATACGGCGCGTTGCCGCCGAGTAGTTGAATTGCGCTATTGGCTGCGTCGATCTCGGCGTGTGCCGCCAGGCTCTTCGGCGCAAGCATACGCCCCCCAACGCGCACTAGCGGCAGACAGTACTCGGCCAGTACGCGCAGATCCGCCACGGCGCGTACCACCGCGACATCATAATGCTCACGGTGCTGACTATCCCGTCCGACTTCCTCGGCACGCGCGCTTAAAATACGCACATGGTCGAGGTACAACATCCGCGTTATATGCTCAAGGAACGCAGCTTTCTTTCCCACCGACTCAACCAGTGTTAGATGCAGCTCGGGCCGCAGAATTTTCAACGGTATGCCCGGAAAGCCAGCACCACTGCCGATATCGATCAAACGAATTGGCGTATCGCCCCAGAAGCGCGCGCAGCTCAACGAGTCGAGAAAATGACGGCGGTAGATCGCCTCTGGCTCGGTGATCGCCGTTAAATTAATTTTTTCGTTGCAAAGCAGCAACTCGTGCGCGTACTGGGCAAAACGCGCGAGTTGATCGTCAGTAAGCGCCAGCCCCCAACTCGTGGCCGTTGTAATAAGCAGCTGCGCAAGTTCGTGGTTTGCATATTCAGCACTATACATACAACTGCTGTTCAGCAATATACGCACACACGGCGTCCGGCGTTTGGTAGCGTATCGGTTGACCAGCAGCGATGCGCGTCCGCAGTATGGTACTTGAAATATCAAGCAAAGGGCCGTCGATCTGCGTTAGCTTTTTGTACAAGCCAGGCAGTTCTGTTTCAAGCGCAGCCAGATCGAGTGTGACTCCGGGCCGTGCGAGGACAGCGATCCTGGCGAGCCCGACAATACGCTGTGGCTCGCGCCAACGCTTCAAGTCGCGCAACGCATCTGCGCCAAGAATAAAATAAAGTTCGGTCGTCGTCGGCAGGCTACCACGAAGCTCGGCCAGTGTGTCGACCGTGTAAGATGGCGGTGGGCGGCGCAGCTCGATGTCGGACGGACGCAGCCTCGAATTGTTGGCGCAAGCCAGCTGCACCATCGCCAGCCGTTGTGTCGCACTCGCTCCCACCTTGCTCGATTTCAGCGGCTGCTGAGCAGCGGGGACAACCAGCACTTCATCGAGATCAAGCGCCCAACGTGCTTCCTCTACAATGGCAAGATGCCCGAAGTGGATCGGGTCGAAACTGCCCCCATAGACACCAATCCGTTGCGGCACATCCTCCTCCAGGCCAATATACAGCGAGCGCGCCGCAATGCGACGCGCTCGCGATACTAAAAGCTTAGCTGCACACCACCACGCCTAGTACCGACCGCTTGTTTCCATATCCAGGGCATCTTGAAACAAGCTCCAGACAAGCCAGACAACGGCGCGCTGATCTTCATTATGCAGATCGTCGATGTACGGATCGAGCAACTCGGCGACATCCCCCCGTTGCAGTTTGTAGACACGCGGACCAAAGCTGCTATGGAACTGCATCGCGAGTAGGTCGGCAAGATCGTGTAAATCGCGCTCTGGCAGCTGATTAGTAGCCGTATAGCGGTAGCCCCGCATGGTCGTTTACCTCGCCCGTCCGCGCGTCTGGCGACGTGGCTGCTGATATTGTTCCGTATCGTTGAGCAGCTCATCTTCAAGCAGCTGATGGTCAGCGTACTGCTGCACCGGAGCGCGCTCGTTTGCACCTGCCCGCCGCGGCAGAAGCGCGTTATCGGTTAGACTGTAATGAATGTAGTCGAGATAACTACGAATCTCCTGATTATCATCCAGGCTCTCGAAAGGAACAGTAGCACCGCTCACCGTTTTCACACTATCGCCGATGTCGCGGAGCGTCTGATCGATGCCTTTTACCAGGCCACGCATCACAGCAGCTAACTCTTCACGCTCCTGCACCGTCAGATTAGCAAAACCAATCAGCGCTTTCTCTTGCGCACGCAGCAGTGTAGCGCGCAAAATCGCGATGTCGGCCTGTGTCTGTAGCTCGTAGCGTCGCACTAAATGCGCCTGTCGCACCTGCTCGACCAACTCCTCCGACGTTACCGGCGTCCAGAGCAGGGCCGGGATCAGGATAAAGCCGATGATACCCACAAACACTTGTTGCAAAACTAAGCCCGTATCAGCGACTACCGGCTGGGAAAGCCACCAGCTGTACTGAATTTCGAAGGAGTAATATAGAAGATACAACGAGGCGCTAATAATCACCGCGTACCCCCAGGTGCGCGCGTTGATTTTTTGCAGCAGCATCCCACCTGGCGACCAGGGAATAAGAAACGAAGTCAGGCTCGGCGGAGCCAGGACGAGAATGGCGGTGAACGCCATCGCGACGATTACATTATTGGTGAGCTGGCTTTGCACACCCCACCAGTAGACAGCGGAGCCAAGCATCGCGACTACCGCTAAAATCATCAGCATCGATTTCGCCGTGAAACGAAAGCCACCGCCCTGTCGGCGTTGCTGTTGTCCACGGACCATGTCCAAATATCGGCTGCTCACTGCTATTCCTTCCATCAATGCAAGAACGCCAGGCCACGATGTCGATCCTACACGACAACAGCAGAAAGCAGCCTTTGGAAGACTACTTTCTGCTGTTTTTCATCTGCGAACTGCGGGAAACACAACCACGCGTTCGAACTTTCTGCTCGATATCAGAGCGCGGCCATTTCTGGCGTTAAAATAACGTACGTTTCGACCCAATCGCTATAACCCGCCGCATTGATACGCTCAATTAGCGCCGGAGAAAGCGCGGTCAAGCCAAAACTTTGGTTTATTTGATATGGAATCTCAAGTGCTATGGCTCCACTGTGCGCAAGTTTGAACTGCGCCTGGGCCGGAAATATCCCGCCGATCGTACCAAGGATAACGTGCTGCTGATTAACCGGGTCATACCAGTAGAGATCGGCGCTGCTCGTAAAAAAATTGGTGAGCTGTGGAAAGACCTGCCGTTCAAGCTGCTGGTTTCGCCAGCGCGTCTCGTTAGTCGGGGCAACAGCTGTCGGTGCGCTATCGCTTACAACCGTAGGTACAACCTCGACCGGCACTGCTGTTGCCTCCGGCTGCGCTGCATCGGTCGGGGCGATCACTGGTTCAACCACCGCAGCCTGCGTAGCAAAATTGCGCCCGGCGGGAGTTGCCGCGACGACCCTGTTTCCAGCGCCTGCATACAGCCGCTTAGGCTAATGAACAGGCCGCTGACCAAGACTACAGAGCGGAGGCACCGTTGCCACCGTGGCAGCGACGGCTCAAGGTCACGCGCGCTGATGAGAGAATCGGAGGGTTCCAGGTATTGCACAAATGTCCGATTGTCTACCCGCTCCAGGCACTGCCGCGAGCAGCAGGCTGAAACAGCCCCGTCTTTACAATACCGACGCATTTTACCATATTATTACTATTACGATGTACAATCGTAGTATGGATATAAAGTACTAAGTTAGTCGCCAGAGTACTGGCGTATAAGGCCAGCATTAGTACTCTACTAATCCTCTACGGCTTATGAACGAGGGTTGTGTCGTGGTAGGCGGAGTAGTCACGCACCATAATACAACTTCTAATCCGCATTAATTTTACATAAGCCACGAGTATATATCTTAACATGCTGCCTGTCCATTGTCAAGAGTTCCTTACCCATATATTTAGCGTGTAGCTGCTTAAAACACGGCCTAGCGAGGCATGAAACAATTTACGTCTTGTCGTAGTTACAGCAACCTTAGCGCTTTGTACCGAGTATCCTTGCAGAACAAATGTATGACGTTACAAGCAGTTGAAATGTTGTATCCAGCGGGCAATCTTAAACAGATTGTAAGAATTAGGGTAGTTGGGCCACATTTGCCAGAGCTACACTAGACTTTGCAGGCCTGTTAGATCTGCTCGACCATAAAACGGGGAATGAGCGAAAGCGCTCATTCCCCGTTTTGTAACTATGCAAGCCACGCGAGGCGGTAGTTCTAGAGGGCGCGGCGCCGGAAGATGAAGAGACCACCAGCGAGCAGCGAAAGCGCTACCGCGATAACCAGGCCGAGCGCCATGTCCGTGCCACTGCCCGTGCTCGGCAACGTCGAAGGCGCACCGCTACCAGCCGCAGCCGGTGTGTAAACGGCCAACTCCGGAGCGATCGAGGCGACCACGTCGGTCGCAAACACGCTGTAGATGTTCCCAGCCGCCAGCGCAGTACCCGGCAGGTCGATCACAACTGCGCTGTCACCAGCCGGCGTCACCTGCAGATCATAAGTACCCGCAGCAACGCTCAGATAGTCGCTAGCATCGGGGAAAGCCAGGTTTTCGATCAGCGCAGTGCCATCGGCAAGTTTAACATCCACTGCCGGTGCATCTGGGGAGAAATGGTAAACGCGTACCTTGGCCTCACCAGCCGCCGGAGCACTCAAATCATCCTCAATAACTGTCGCTGTGATATTTGCTACCTCACCAGTCGCAGCGACTGTGTAGGCCTTGCCCGCCGCAACCGTCGCCGACGCATCGATGACAGCCGCATCTATCGGCTCGCCAGCCGGAGTGATCTGGAAACGATAGGCACCAGCGGGCAACGAAAGGTAATCGCTCGCAGTGAAAAAGGGCACATCCTCAAGCGTTACGTTGCCGTTAACATAGACATCAACAGCAGGGGCATCCGGAGAAGCATGGACAACACGAACCAGGGCGTTCTGCGACTGAGCCGAGGTGGGGAGTACTGCCAAAAGCGCAAGTACAAGGGCAGCCAACATGGCGAAGATCGAACGGGTCTTCATAATCAGGACTCCTCAGATTTATGCCGATGCTATTATCGGCAGCGTACAACCACAGATGGAAGCCAGGGCAGTAGTATTATGCACAGCCCTTGAAAAATTTTTGCACAAACTTCCATCTGCCAAGTATACGCACCCGAGGAGCAGGTGGATGTATCTAAAACATGACATCGCAATTGTGTAACGAAGCCGCGCTGTCTACTTGCAAGATGCTCTAGCGACGAACGGTGAATAAGGGCGGTCGCACCAGCAAAACCAAGCCAATATCGACGAGCAGATGAAAGAAAATAACTGTCCAGATGTCTTGGTAGAGCCAGAAACAAAGCGACCAACCTATTACCAAAGCGATCTCGGCAAGCGGGCGAACCTTCCGCAGCACACGCGAGCGCGGTGCATCATCGAGGTGGGGCGGTAGCAAGTGCAACCAGAACAGAGCGTGGATCAGGCCACCATAGATGATGAAACTGAGCAACCCACCGCTAAAACCTGCGATATTCGCAGCTTGTGGCCAAAATAAATGCATCAGACTGCTGCCAATCAGCGCACCGGCTTTGTAGACGAGCGCGAAGGCAAAGGTCTCAAAGATACCATTACCGATCACAAAAAGGGCGGCTGGCCAGAAATACAGAGAGCGACCATCGGAATGGGCGACGGCTAGATAAAAGAACTGGCCGATCGCAAAAGTGGCGATCAGCCAGGCAACCAACCATGAATTGCTCCAGGTAGCGCTAATATTCCATTGCCCAATCCAATCGCCAAGAAATAAGAATGCGAGGGCTGCTGAAAGAAACCAATACACGAGGATCGATTGTTCAGCCTCAGACGATCCTCGCCAATCAACTGTGGTCGGCACCCTCCTGATCCGTCGATCGATCTGGTAGTCCACGTCACTTCCCCTGTTCATAACGTGTTCATTCTGCCTGGGAGAATAACATATATGCACATTTTTTTGCAATAATGTCATTCGGCCTTTGCACACCTTCACCAATGTTCTTGTCCGGTGAAAACTGATAGCAGGTGGGTCACAAACGAGCTTCTGCTCGACTACCATTTCTCAGCATGTCCAAATTTTATTTATATGTACTAAGAGGTTGCCTGATTATAACAAATCCGCGCGCTGAGAGCAAGGGTTTAACGGTACGCAGCGGCGCATATTTTGGAGCAAATAAAAACGCGCGCCTTGCTGACGCGCGTTTGCTTGGAGTTATTCGGATGCCAAACTAATTCAGCTTCAAACGAGACTTATTCGTAGTCAGCAGATGCAATGCGGCGTCGGCGTGAACCGGGGGCAATATTCGCAATTTCGGCCTCGACGCTTCCCGCTGCCTCATCGACATTCGCAGCGTCTCCCTCGGCTGCTGTGGGTAGCTCGTTTGATGGCGGCTGTCCAGAATGCGCAGCGGTTGCTATTGGAGCGGGCGTTCGCGTATTTGCAGGATGGCTGTCGAGCACGCTTTCAGCAGTGGAGTCCGTGACTGGCGGTTTAGAGGCTTCAGCCTCCGGTGCTGCCTCAGCCGATAGACGACGCTTAGGGCGAGTGAATTGTGTGCCCGGCACAACATTGGCGATTACATTTCCTTCGACATCCTCAACAGCTGTGTAGGAGGTCTTCGAACTATGAGGCGCGTGGTGAATGCCGTAATCGTTTATCAGGCTCGCTGCGCGCACACGACGCTCGTATTCGCGATCGATGGCAGCGATAGCCCTGTTTATTATATTTGCCATTGCCCGCGCTCCAGCCAATCTTACAGCTACTATAACAATCCTACATGAGTTGTGTTCGGGGCTCTGTGGTTACTTGTGGCTGCGCTGCATGTAACAACACAAGCTTCTTTACAACCTATGAAGGAGTACCATATTTATTATATAGTATTCCTCCATAAGTTGTGGTAAGGGGTGGTGCGAGCACCAGGGCGATTGCAGAACCGCCTCGGGCGCGGAGTTTGTGTGGCTTCGTTGTTAAGGGCTTGCCGTCAAAAACGACACCAAAGCCCAGGCGGCGCAGCCGCGTGCTCGTACCACCAAATACTCACGCATCTGTTTAAGATTGCTACCGTGGGATAAGGAAGCTCTGCGCAATAACGTGGGGCTATATCGGATCAACGTATGCGACGACGCCGACGTGAGCGCCGCCGCATGCGGAATTGATTACGCTGCTTCGCGAAAGTACTGGCCGTGCAGTAGCTCGTAAACTAGTTCATCGAGCGTGACTTCAGCTTCCTGATAGGTACGGGCAAAACCAACCAGATCACCGTCGAGATACATCGCGAAATCGCGTGTTTCACTATCGTAGACGATCTCTTTCTCGTACATGTTTTGCAGCCTTTCCGGGGGCGCTACCCCGACGTTTACTCGTGTTTTATCGTCTCGACTAGAGTATAGCACAAGCGTTCTACTAATGCAAGAGGCATCTTTGACAGCTCTTGCACAGCAGAGTATGATGAATTTGCTGTGCTGCGGTTATGCACAGACAGCCGACAGGGAGGAGTTACGTTTTGCGGAGCTGGAAGCTATGGATTGGCTTGCTGGTCAGCGTCGTTTTTCTGACGTTGGCACTGCGCGGCCTCGATTTTGCACATTTTGTCGACGCGCTGCGCTCAGCCAATTACTGGTGGTTGCTCCCGGGAGTAGGCGTGTACTTCGTGACGGTGCTGGTGCGTACCTGGCGCTGGCACTATATGCTGCGCCATATCAAAGCCGTGCCGGTTCAACGCCTGTTTCCGGTTGTGGTAATCGGCTACATGGGAAATAACGTCTACCCGGCGCGGATGGGCGAAGTGCTGCGCAGCTATGTGTTACGGCGCAACGAACAGGTACCGATGAGTGCATCGCTGGCAACGGTGGTGCTTGAGCGCCTCTTCGACGGCCTGGTGATGCTGCTCTTTGTCTTTGTCACGCTACCTTTTGTGAACTTGCCGACTTTCCTGCGTGCCACAGTAATCTTTTTTAGTATCCTGTTTCTCATCGCCCTCGCAGTCTTTTTTGTTATCGCCACGCACCCCGAGCGTATGGCGCGTGTATATGCCTGGCTAGTCGATCGGCTACTGCCCGAGCGCTGGCGTGCTCGCGTGCATGGTATCTTCGATAGTTTTGTGGTGGGCTTGCAATCGCTGCGGAGCCCGCGCGACATGGTGTTGATCTTCGCAACCTCAACGCTGATTTGGTTAGGCGAGACGCTCAAATACTGGTTTGTAATGCATGCCTTCCCTTTCGAAGTACCATTCTATGTATTAATGCTGATGACAGCGGTCGTCAATCTCGCGACGACGATTCCGTCGACGCCGGGCTACGTCGGCACGTTCGATGCACCGGGTATCGCTATTCTGACGCAGTTTGGTGTGCTGCAAGCCATCGCCACCGGCTATACAATCGTGCTGCATATCACGCTCTGGTTGCCAATCACGGTGTTAGGCGCTTATTTTATGCTGCGACAAAGTATCGGCTGGGCCGATCTCGATCGGGCTGCCGCAACAAAGGACGCGCTAGAACAGAGCAAGCAAACACAAACGCCTACAGGTGCGGCTGCCTCACCTGCGGATACAGCGCTACCACAGCAGGCCGTCGAGCAGCCCGAAGACGCGGTAACAGGAGTACCTTTGTGAAGATCGCGATCGTCGGTGCCGGCGTTGCCGGTCTCACCGCCGCCTACGACTTAGCTCATGTCGGCCACGAGGTGCATGTCTACGAAGCCGCTGCCTATGCTGGCGGACTCGCCTCTGGCTTTCGCGACCCGCGCTGGCAGTGGCCACTGGAGCGTTTTTATCACCATATCTTCGAAACCGACCACGACATTATCCGCCTTACCGAGGCGATCGGTTTTAGCGATAAACTCTTCTTTCGCAGTCAGGTCACCGCACAATGGTGGCAGGGGCGCAGTTACGATCTGAATGGCCCGCGGCAGGTGTTGCAATTTCCGGCTATTCCGTTTGTAGACCGGGTACGTTTTGGGGCAGTGATCGCCTATTTAAAGTACGCTACCAATGATTGGCAGCGCTTAGAGCGCGTGACAGCAGCCGCCTGGACACGACGCTGGATGGGTGAGGCGAGCTACCGTACGCTGATCCGGCCGTTGCTTGAAGGCAAGTTCGGGCCATATGCCGATGAGGTTAACATGGCCTGGCTCTGGTCGCGTTTTAAGGCCCGCAGCTTCAAACTAGGTTACTACCAGGGCGGCTTTCAGGCCTTCGCCGATGCGCTGCTGACAGCCGGCGAGCGGCGCGGCGTCAGGGTAGCACTTAACACCGCTGTGCAGGCGCTTGAGCAACACGAGCAGGGCTGGCAGATCAAGAGCACAGCTGGCGAGCGATGTGTGGATGCGGTGATAATGACGGGCGCGCCCAGCCTTTTACAGCGCTTAGTGCCGCAGTTGCCAGCGAGCTATCTCGGCAACCTGAGCAAGCTGCGCTCGATGGGCGCGGTGGTGCTAACGATCGCGCTCAAACAGCAACTGCTGCAGAACACCTACTGGCTGATGCCCCCGAAAGGCGAGTTCCCCTTTCTGGCGCTGGTCGAGCACACCAATTTTATCGCACCGCAGCATTATGGTGGTGATCACCTTATCTACTGCGGCGATTACCTCGAAGCCGACCACGAGTACTTCCAGTTGAGCAAGGATGAATTGCTGGATCGTTTCCTGCCCGCACTGAAACGTGTTAACCCACGTTTTGAGCGCAGCTGGGTGCGTGATAGCTGGTTGCACCGCGAGGCTTATGCCCAGCCGATCGCACCAGCGACCATTCGCGCAACATACCGCCTTTAAAAACCCCGTTGCCCGGCCTCTACTGGGCGAGTATGAGCCAGGTCTACCCCTGGGATCGCGGTACGAATTTCGCTGTCGAGCTAGGCACACAGGTGGCGAACATAACATTGCAGCAACATTGACTATAACGCATCATACTGCTATAATGTCGCTTCGACGCACAAAGGCCGCGTCCGCTTTGGCATGGTCGTTGTGGCGATCGTTGGCGCAGTAAGTGCCGATACACAAGTCTACAGCGAAGGAGACCGACCATCAGAGACCGGTTCCGCATCAACAACCGTATTCGCGCACGAGAAGTGCGGCTGATCGACGACAACGGCACCCAGGTGGGCATTATCTCGATCCGCGAAGCCTTGCAAATGGCTGAGGAGCGAGGCTTCGATCTTGTCGAGGTCGCTCCGAATGCGGTACCGCCCGTGTGTCGTCTGCTCGACTACGGCAAGTTCCGCTATGAGCAGAGCAAGAAAGAGCGCGAGGCACGTAAGAACCAGAAGCAGGCCGAGCTAAAGCAGATCCGGCTGATGCCGAAGACCGACGATCACGATATGGCGGTGAAGGCGAATCAGGCGCGGCGTTTCATCTTGGGCGGCAACAAAGTAAAATTCAACGTTCGCTTTCGCGGGCGTGAGATGGCGCACCCGGATATTGGGCGAAAGATGCTCGAACAAATCGCCGAGATGCTCCAAGATGTCACGACGATCGAGCAGCGCCCCTTAATGGAGGGCCGCGTTCTTTCTCTGTTGTTGGCTCCGAATGCCAAGGTTCTGAAGGCGGCACAGCAAGCACAGAAGGCCAAGCTCCAGGCGCAGAAGGCGCAGCCAGTGGCCGCGACTGCAGATGCGAAGGCACAAAACCTCGATGAGGAGCTTGATGACGAGGAGTTGGACGACGACGAACTCGACGACGAGGAGTTGGACGACGACGAACTCGCTGGAGAAGATGAGAAGAAGGGATAATGTTCTATGCCCAAGATGAAGACGCACAAGGGTGCCAAGGCGCGCTTTAAAATCAGCGCTGGCGGCAAAATTATGCAACAGCAGGGCGTGCGCGGTAACAAATATAACCGCCCGAAGCGCTCGCGACGCAAGTACGGCAAAGATATTCTATTGTCGGAAACGAACCTCGGCCACCTGGAGAAAGCTCTCCCGTACGGCCTGAAGTAATTGCTCGTATCGGTTCAGTTGTGGTAGACAGGTAAAAACCGGCCCGTGTGAGCAGTTTGAATTGCTACCGCTGGCCACAAAAAAGCCTGACAGATGGGCGAAGTTCAGGGATAGGTTCGCCACCCCCTGGCCTGCCCTTTTTTATGGAGGAAAGAACTCATGGCACGTGTCAAGCGTGGCGTTATGGTGCGCAAGCGGCACAAGAAGCTGATGAAGCAGGCGAAGGGCTTTAGAGGGGCGTCATCGCGCCACTATAAAGTCGCTCACGAAAATGTGATGCACGCGCTAGCGTACGCCTATCGCGATCGCCGCCATCGCAAGCGTGATTTTCGCCGTCTGTGGATTATTCGTATCAACGCCGCAGCGCGGCTCAACGGCACAACATATGGTCGCCTGATCCACGATCTTAAAGTCGCCGGTATCAATGTCGACCGAAAAATGCTCGCCGACATGGCGGTGCGCGACCCGAATGCTTTCAGCCAGATTGTAGCGACGGCAAACCCGAACGCGGTGATCGCCCGTCCGCAGCCTAAACCGCTGCTCGGTAGCGCGCCAGCTGTAACCAAGGAACTGGTACCAGTGGCAAGTGTGCTCACTGGCCTGACGATCAGCTACATCGAATTCGATCCGACTGAAACCAGCGATGTCGAGGGCGAATATGTGCGGATCAGCAATGGGAGCGCAAACGCGATCGACCTGACAGGCTGGACATTGCGCGACCATGCGGGCAAGCACGGCTACACCTTCCCGACCTTTACGCTCAGCCCCGGCGCGGAGGTACAACTCTGGACAAAGGGCGGCAGCGATGATGCGACAAACCTCTATTGGAACAACCGCAGCGCGATCTGGAACAACAGCGGCGATACCGCTGTCCTTAGCGATGTTGACGGTAATGAGGTGGCGCGCTACGCCTACGAGGGCAAGTAAAAACAGAGATGTGGTAGGAGTGATGCACTAGCATTCCTGCCACATCCTGCCACATAATGATCCTGAATAAATGGCCTAAGGAGCCGTGCCGTTGCGGGTAGCGTAACTGCCGATGACGACACAAGCTTTTCGCAACTTGTTTAGGATCACTATTATGTAGAGATCGAGAGCTACGGTGATCACCAGCACGAGCAATTCACTGGTTAAGTATATACGCTCGCTGAGCGCGCAAGCAAAAGAGCGCCGCCGCGAGCGTGTTTTTGTGCTAGAGGGTATACGGCTCGTTCACGATGCCGTGCAAGCAGGTGCGGAGCTGCGAATTGTGCTTTACGATGCCGAGCACCTTAGCGGAAGCGAAGGTGGGCGTGGGCTGGTGCGCGCGCTGATGGAGCGCAGCGATAGCCATCTGGCATCGCCACAGGCGATCGGCGCGGCCACCGACACGGTTACACCACAAGGGGTTGTGGCTGTGGCTGTATGGCCGACTATTCAGCCTCGCGACGGTGTGCGGCTCGTACTTGATATGGTACAAGATCCTGGTAACGTCGGCACACTGCTACGTTCCGCAGAGGCAAGTGGTGTCGGCAGTATCTTTTGTACAAAGGCACGGCGGATATCTACAGCCCAAAGGTAGTGCGGGCAGCGATGGGCGCGCACTTCGCAGTTGCGATCGAGAGCGATTTGAGCTGGGACGAGATCGGCGTGCGGCTGAGCGATTGTGCCCAGATCTATGCGGCGGAGAGCGAGGCGGCGATGCCCTACTACGCTGCTGATTGGAAGCAGCCTTCAGCGCTCCTCATCGGCAGCGAGGCGCACGGGCTTAGCGTGGAAGGGCTGGCGCTAGCGCGTCAGCGCATCGGGATCCCGATGGCGGGGCGCGCTGAGTCGCTGAACGCCGCAGTGGCCGGCAGCATCATCTTGTTCGAAGCCTTACGCCAGCGTAGTCGGGGACGAACGTAATTGTAGCATTCAGGATTCAGGATTCAGCAGATCGTTGCACATCATCATTGCGAATCTGGGGCATGCTATGACGATTATCGATGAGCTAAGCACAATCGAAGCGCAGGCCAACGAAGGCTTGACCGCTGCTGCTGATCTGACGGCACTGGCCGAGTGGAAGAGTGCTTATCTGGGCAAAAGCGGCGCACTTACGCGGCTAAGCCGAGGGCTTGGTGCGCTTCCCGCTGCGGAGCGTCCGGAAGTTGGCAAGCGCGTTAATACGTTGCGCGTAGCATTGGAGACCGCTTTTGAAGAAGCCGAGGCGCGGCTAAAGCAAGAGGCGCTTAATGCCGAACTGGCCGACGACCGTATCGACATTACGCTACCAGGCCGTAAGCCGGAGATCGGCCACCACCATCTGACTAACGAGGTATTGCGCCAGGTCGAGGCCATTTTTGCCGAGATGGGCTTTCAAGTCTGGGAGAGCCGCGAGGTTGAGCTCGATGAACTGAACTTCGGCCTGCTCAACTTCGCAACTGATCATCCTGCGCGCGATATGCAAGACACCTTTTATATCGCCACACCTGAGGGCGCGCCGAGGTCTTGCTGCGCACACATACGTCGCCGGGCCAAATTCATGCAATGCGGCGCTACGCGCCCGAGCCGGTACGGGTGTTATTACCCGGCAAGTGCTACCGTAACGAGCAGGTAACGGCACGTAGCGAGATGATGTTCCATCAATTCGAGTTCCTCGCGGTGGGGCGTACGATCACACTGGGCGATATGAAAGGCACCCTTTCCTTCTTCGCCGAGCGCATGTTCGGCGCGGGCACGGTGGTGCGGTTGCGCCCGAGCTACTTCCCCTTTACTGAACCGAGCGCCGAAATGGATGTAAGCTGCTTCCTCTGCAGCGGCAAGGGCTGCCGGATCTGCAAACACAGCGGCTGGCTTGAGATCGGCGGCTGCGGCATGGTTCACCCAAATGTGCTGCGCAACGGCGGCTACGATCCCGAGGTATTCAGCGGTTTTGCAGGTGGCTTCGGCCCTGAGCGTATTGCGCTGCTCAAATACGGCATCGACGATATTCGTTGGTTCTATAGCGGCGCGCTCTCCTTCGTCGAGCAGTTCGGATAAAGGTAGAGCAACCCTAACGAGTTTGTGAAGAAGCTCGTGTGCGTGCTGGCGGCTCCGCCGCCAGCACGCACACAGCCACAAATTATTTAGGGCGGCCATAGATAGACGTCACGATGCTGATGCGTAACGCCGCTCTCTTGCTGCTACTCCTCATCTACCTGCTTTTTGCCAGCATCTATAATCTGAGTGTCCCAATTGGCGAAGGCCCCGATGAAGCGGGGCATTTTCGTTATGTGCTGTTTCTCGCCAGCGAAGGGCGTCTGCCGGTGCAGCGCGCCGAGGCGAAAGAAAGCGATGTACCAGGTGAGGGGCATCAGCCGCCACTGGCGTATGCACTGGCAACAGCGGCGGTGGCCTGGTTGCCCGCCGAAGAACACGTACTGGAGATGAGCGCGAACTCGAATTTCGTCTGGTCGGGCGGCGACGAACCGGGTGCGTTCCACCGCGGCAGCCGCGAGTACTGGCCCTTCAGCCCGCAGATCCGCGCCTGGCACCTGACGCGTGCAATTAACATGCTCTGGGGGTTGGTGACGATCATCTGTACCTATCAGGCGGCACGGGTGCTGATGGGGCAGGGTTCAGGATTCAGGACTCAGAATTCAGAAGGTAGGGTGAGGCATCGATGGTGCGGCAACATGGTGCCGATGCTGGCCGCCGGGCTGGTGGCGTTCAACCCACAGTTTTTGTTTATGAGCGCGCTGGTGAGCAACGATGCGCTTTTGACGGCGCTGGGTGCCGTGGTGCTTTGGCTGGCGCTCGCGCAAGAACCAAGAGCCAAGAACCAAAGAACTAAAGACATAGCATATAGCATTGCACTCGGCGCGGTCTTCGGGCTAGCACTGCTGACGAAGCAGAGTGCATTGCTGCTGGGGCCGCTGCTGCTATGGGCGGGGTGGCGCGCGAGCGGTGGGCATCTTGCTTCTTTTATCCGCTACTCGCTGACTTGGGGAAGCACAGCGCTGGCGGTGGCGGGCTGGTGGTATCTGCGCAACTGGCAACTCTACGGCGATCTCTTTGGGCTTGGCGCATTTAAAGCCGAGTTCAGCACGCAGCCCTTCGACTGGCAGCGTGTGGAGGCCTGGCTTGGCGGAATATTGCAGCTCTTCGCCTCGTTTTGGGCGCGTTTCGGCTGGATGAGTTTGCCCGCGCCAAGATGGATGCTCACAATCTATGCTGTGATCGGTGTAGCAGCGTTTGTCGGGTTAATACGATGGGCGGCAGCAGGGCAGCGGGAGCCAGGAGTCAGGAGCCAGGAGTCAGGAGTCAGGAGTCAGGAGTCAGGAGAGCAGTGGGATAGCTTTTTTCGCTCGCCACGCTTCGGACTGACGCTGCCGATCGGTATGGCGCTGCTGTGGATCGTCAGTTTTGCGCTAACCGCGGGCCTGGTAGCCTGGCAGGGGCGTTTGCTCTTTCCGGCGCTGTCGGCGATCGCGATTGGTATGGCGCTTGGGCTAAGCGAGGTGGTAGCGCGCTTAAACTGGCTTTTAAGCGCGACCAGAGGGCACAGAGCATAGAGCAGAGTGCATTTGGCGTTAGCGGGTTGGCAATGTTGACCGTGTTGGGCGCGCTAGCCTTGTTAATGCCGTTTGCGGTGATTGGCCCGGCGTATGTCTGGCATACCGTTCCGGAGCGTGTCGCTCTGAACGCGATAGGGACTCCAGTGCAAGCACGTTTCGCCCGTGCGTGGGAACGTGGCGTTGAGCTGCGCGGCTGGCAAGGTGAAGGACAGGCAAACAGCGGGCAGGCCTATGAACTGCGGCTGGTCTGGCACGCGCTGGAAAAAATCCCTAAAGGCTGGACAGTTTTTGTACATCTGGTTGCAGCCGACGAAACGATCGTCGCTAAATCCGATCGTAAGCCGCTTGATGGTGTGTTTCCCTTCACCTACTGGATCGGTGGCGATTGGATCATCGATCCGATCAGGCTCGACCTGCCGCAGAGTCTTGCGCCTGGCACCTATGAACTGCGCGTGGGCCTTTTCGATGCCAAGCGCGGCGACCGCCATACGATTCGCGACGAGCAGGGGGACGCGATCGCCGACTATGTCACGATTGGAACGATGCAGATTATACATCCGTAGCGAACGCCAGGTTCGGAAAGGCCAGGTGGGTGCCAGTTTTTGACGACTTTGCCGCCAGAAACTGGCACCCACCTGGCCCTTCTCTGAAACCATGTCTGAGGAGCCAACATGGAATGGTGGCAGGGCTATTTCGACAGCGCTTACCTCGAACGGTATATGTTCGAGCCGGAGCGCACAGTCGCCGAAGTGGTAATGTTGCGCAATCTCTTGCCTGATGTACCCGCCGATGTGTTAGACCTGGCGTGTGGGCAGGGCCGGCATACGATAGCGCTGGCGCGCGGCGGCTATACCATGGTTGGTCTCGACGCATCGGAGTACTTGCTCGATCAGGCGCGCAGCGCGGCTGGTGATGAAGAGCTACCGCTCGATTTTGTGCGTGGCGACATGCGCGCCATTCCTTATGTCGAGTGCTTTGATGCAGTGATCAATATGTTTACCGCATTTGGCTATTTTCGCGACGAAGCCGACAACCAGCGTGTATTAGACGGTGCAATGCGCGCGTTGAAGCCAGGCGGGCGGCTGATAATGGAACTGGCGCACCGAGACCGCGTTGTACATGGCTTCCGCGAGACCGACTGGTACGAACTTGATGATGGCACCATTGTTTGGGAGCGGCGCTTCTTCGACCCGATCAAAGGCACCAACACCGTGATCGACCGCTGGCGCAGGCCTGATGGCAGCGAGGACGAGCGCCACCATCAGATTCGCATCTACACGGCGACAGAACTGGACACCATGCTGCGTAGCGCCGGATTGACACCAACGGCGTGGTATGGAAACTTCGAACTGCACGCTTTCACCCTCGGCTCGCCACGGATGATCGTGGTGGCAGAGAAGGCGTTAGCCTGAGCAGTGAATTAAGGAACTATTATACTAGGAACCTAGCCGCACCGACTAGGTCATAGCAGTATAGTGTTGTGGCTGTATGGTTTTATGATTTGGATGCTACGCAGGTGCCAGTATCGAACAGGACAATAGTCCTGTTGTACGAAGCAGCTCTGCAAAGCTAGACTCACTTTGTCAAACCAAGGTTAAGACAAAGGAGTAAGAACCATGCCCCGTTCGATCCTACCCTCACTCCTGTTCATTATCGCCATTGTACTAAGCTTCTCTGCTGGGTTGACGATCCCGGCAAACGCACAGAGCAAGATCGTGGGCGATGGCACGGCAGCAAGCTGCACAGCGGCAGCATTAGCGACGCAGCTGGAAGGCGGCGGCAGCATCAGTTTTAACTGCGGCAGCACGCCGGTGACAATTGTAGTGAGCAGCCCATTCGACATCACCGCACCGCAGACAAGCATCGACGGTGCCGACCTTATCACCCTGGAAGGTGCGAACAGTCGTATCTTCGAGCACCGCACATTTGGTTTTATCGGCAGTAGCGAGCTGACGCTGCGCAATCTAACGATTACAAAGGGGCGGGCACGCGGCACAAGTGACTCGCAGGATACCGCATACGAAGCAAATGGCGCTGCCATTCGCAGCCGTTTTCAGGCGGCAAGCCCCGATTTTAAGCCAACGCTGAACATAGTTAATGTGCGCTTTATCGATAACGATAGCACGTTGGAAGGTGTACCGAGTGGGCGCGAGGCCTATGATTACGGCGGCGGCGCGATCTATTCGCAGGGCGGTTTCGTCACGATCAGCGCGAGCGAGTTTCGCGATAACGACGCGAACAACGGTAGCGGCGGCGCTATTCACATTTTGCAGAGCGGGTTAACCATTGCCGATAGCAGCTTCGAGAACAGCACGGCGATCGGCGCGCGCCCACAGGACAGCCTGGGCGGCGCAATTTACATCGACGGGTTGGGCGGCGCGGAAGGGCTGTTTGCGGTGAGCGGCAGTGTGTTTCGCAACAATCGCAGCTATAACGCGGGCGGGGCGGTGTATGTAAACATGTACGAGGACAGCAGCAGCACACAGATCAGCACGAGCAGCTTCGAAGAGAACGCAGTGATCGGTGGTGAGCGCGCGCAGGGCGGGGCGATC
>JAAUTF010000368.1 GCA_012031775.1 Candidatus Altimarinota bacterium
ACTCCTGACTCCTGACTTCTGACTTCTGGCGCTGCGCATGCATGTCGCGCAGCTGGCGACGCAGAAGTTTGCCGGTAGCGGTTTTGGGCAGTTCGGGCAAGATGTCGAGCATACGCGGGTATTTGTAGGCGGCCATGCGCTCGCGGCAAAACGCGATCAGCTCAGCCTCGCTCACCTGCTGGCCTTCTTTGAGCGACACATAAGCTTTCACGGTCTCGCCACGATATTCGTCGGGCACACCAATTACCGCCGCCTCACGCACCGCCGGATGTTGGTAGAGCATGTCCTCGACCTCACGCGGCCAGACTTTGAAACCAGAGGCGATGATCATGTCTTTTGCGATCGACGATAAAAAACCAGCCCGCCGCACTCATCCAGCCGATGTCGCCGGTGCGCAGCCAACCCTCGCCCATTCCACGCTCCGACTCCTCGGGTTTCTGCCAGTAGCCTGGCACCACCATCGGGCCGCTCGTCCACAGCTCGCCGATCGTGCCGGGTGGCAGCTCCTGGCCCTGTTCGTCGACGATTTTGACGACAGCACCCGGAATGGGCAAGCCTACCGAAAGCGCGCCGGAGGCGATGTCTACCGGGGCGCGTTTGCCGAAGGGTACGGCGTGCGAAGGCGAAGTCGTCTCCGTCAAGCCATAGAGATTGTGGATATAGGCACCAGTAGTGTGCTCGAAGCGCTCGACCAGGGCGGCGCGATCGGCGCGCCGCCACTAAAGCATTTCGTCAGGCTGCGCAGGTTACGGCTAGTGATGTCGGGGTTGTGCATCAGCGCGTTATAGACGGTGATCGAAGCCATCAGGAAGCTGCCGTGCCAGCGCTCGATCAGACGCAGCAGCTCGCCCGCTTCGAAGCGATAGGCCAGGATCACTGGCGCTCCCACCAGGGCCGCCGCCGCTAAATGCGCGATTGCACCCGTGATGTGGAAAAGCGGGGCTGCGCCAACGATCACATCCTGCGCGCTGAGATGCATCCATGTGCGGTAGACCTCAGCGTTGTAGGTGACGTTGGCGTGAGTATTCATCGCGCCCTTTGGTCGCCCCGTCGTGCCCGAGGTATACGTTAGGTACGCAATGTTGGACGGCATAAGCGCGATGTTCGGATCGGCAGCACCTGGTGGCGGGCGCATAGATCGAGCAAATCCCAGGTCTCTGCTGGGCGACGCCGCTCGATAGTGGCGAGGAGGGGTGGCGTAGCGGCGAGAAATTCAAGCTCCGACGTCGTGATAATGCGCAGGCCAGGTATGCTGCGGGTTACGTGGCGCGCTACATCGGCGTAGAGCGTTTCATGGGTGATAAGCGCCGTTGCACCGCAGTCGCCCAGGTGATATTCGAGCTCCTGCGCCTTAAACATCGGGTTGAGCGGCACCACGATCGCGCCGAGCTTCCAGGCCGCAAGCTGGGCGATCCAGAACTGGGGCACATTCTGCAAATAGAGCGCGATACGATCACCAACACATAGGCCAATTTCGGCCAGCGCTGCCGCTAAGCTGTTGCTGAGCGCGTCGAGATCGCCAAAACTCAGCGTTGCCTCGAAGTAGTAGACCGCAGGCGCAGCGGGGCGCAGGCGCGCCGTGACGCGGAACTGATCGATGGCGCTGATTGTCGGCACCGGCAGTTCTGGCGCAATACCCGTCGCATAATTGTAGACCCAAGGGCGGTTGGCGGCGCTGGACATATGCTTTCTCCATGTAATGCGTGCTGCGCTCTGTGATGGGGGATGCGTGATGTTCTCCTAAGTGCAGCGGTGCGCGTCACGCTTCACGTTTCAGCACTAGCAACCCGTTCCAAAAAACGTGGGTTCGCAAGTGTCAGTTTGGCGACAACGGACTCGTGTACATAGCGCTGTACTTCAGCGACCCAGGGGCCTTCGTCGGCGTCGCCGCGCCGAATGCGTGCGCATAATTCACGTTCCATCGCATCGTTAGCAGCGTAGATTTCGGCTGCGCTAAGGGGTACAGGGGCGCTCGTTTCGAGCAGCGCTGTTAATGCCTGCCACTTCTGGTGTAGCGGTGCATCTCCTGCCGCCAATTCACGGGTGACGATGTGCATCAGGTTGGCGGCGATCAGCACCCGAAAGCGTAACCGCGGGTCGCCGATCGTCGGTGCAACTTCGTGCTGAAGAAAATGACCGACGGCTTCGGTCAGTTCAGCGGCACGTGGGGCATCTTGCATGGGTTTTCCCTCATTCTCCGGCCCCTGCTCCGGCCAAGCGGGCAGAGAAAAAATAGTGTCTTGATGTTATCGCAAGCCTCGCGCTCACACACCGCACCCACATCGTTTGCACCCGCAGGCCGTGAGCACAGCATGCTGCGCCCTCACAGCGCTGACGGCGATGACAAGTGGCGATCTTCTGAGTCCTGCATCCTGAATCCTGAATACTCTCGTACCATTCGCAAGGCTTCGTACTCCATCTCGGCAGCGCGACGGCCCAGGCTGACGAACTCGATGTTGATTTGCTCGCCGCGCAAGTGACGGCGCGCCTGGTTGAGGCAGCCGATGGCCCACCAGACGTTGCCGAGCAACTCCCAATAGGCAATGCGCAATGGTTCGATCGTGCGCCCGCTGTATTGGGTATAGGCCGTGAAGAACGCATCTGGTTGCGCAATACCGCCGAGACGTAGTTCATCGACGCCGAAGCGCCATTCGCGAATCAGGCCCCAGGTCAAATCTTCGGCGTAATCGCCGATATGAGCAAACTCCCAGTCGATCACGCCGACAAGGCCGCGCTCGGCGCTCACCAGGATGTTGCCCGATGCGGTAATCGCCGTGGACAAGAACAGGTCGCTCGGGTGGTGGCGGCTCGTTGCGCCGCAACCAGCGGAGACAGATCTCCAGCGCTGGGTGCGGCTCGCCGATAGCGTCAAGCTCTTGCTCGATCTGGTCGAGCCGCGTCTGCGCGGGCGTTTTACCGACTGTAGGCGCGGGCAGGTGCGACCAAAGATCGGCGTGGTCGAGATCGACCGCGTGGATAGCCGCAAGCGCTGCGCCCATCTGCATCGGCAGCAGGCTGCGGGCGTGCGCAAAGCGCGGCTCGCGCACCAGTTTGCGCCCGATGCTTTCGGCGTCTACGCGCTCGACAAGTGCGGCTGGCGCATTGAGCAGATCGCCGAGCAGCGCAAAAGGGCGTGGCACCGGCGCGCCGCTGCTGTGGGCTGCCACATGCACGTGGTACTCGGTCGCCAGATCGAGCGAACTGTCGTAAATGCTGCCGCCGAGCGGGCGGCGCAGGATGAGCGGCATCACACTGCCGTCGATGTTATGGAGATCGCAGCGCCACGTCTCCTGCGATGCGCCACCGGCGATTAGTGTCAGATCGCTCACCGTTGCCGGGGCGAGCGCTGTCTCTAATGCTTGCTGAAGCTGTGTCGTTGGTGTCATGGTTTCTGATGTGAACCGCAGCGGGCGCAGAGCTTTCTTTGTTGGCTCGGCAACGCGGTACTTAAGAATATTCAGCCGTTGCCTCCTCGGCAGTTCAATGGCCCGACCTTTGCCGTTAATGCCCGCGCTCGGTGCCGTCGGCGCGGCGGATAAGCCGTTTGGCGATGGTCATCCGATGCACCTCCGAGGGGCCATCGTAAATACGAAAGGCGCGTGTCTCGCGGTAGAGATTGGCCAGCGGTAAATCTTCGCTCATGCCTTGCGCGCCACACACCTGGATGCAGCGATCTGCCACGCGGTTGACTGCCTCAGAAACAGCAACTTTAGCGACGGCGGTTTCGTGACTGGCGGTGGCACCCTGATCGAGCAGCCAGGCGGCGTGCCAGATCAGCAGACGTGAGCTATGCATATCGATCTCGCAGTCGGCGAGCAGCCATTGTACGCCCTGATGATCAGCCAGACGGCTGTTAAAGCTCTGGCGTGCCAGTGCGTGGGCCATGGCGTGTTCGGTGGCGCGGCGTGCGGCACCGAGCCACCGCATACAGTGCGTCAGACGCGCCGGTCGTAGCCGCACCTGGGCGTAATCGAAGCCCTCGTTGGCCGCACCCAGAATGGCATCCTCGCCTACTTCGCAATCTTCGAAGCTGACCTCACAATGGCCGCCGATAAACGAGCGGTCGTAGATCTGGGGGCGGCGTGTGACGCGAAAGCCGGGGTTATCGGCGTCGACCAGGAACATTGTCGCGCCGTGGCGACCGCGCACGGTATCGGTCTTTGCCATCACGATGCAGAAGGCGGCCCCGCTAGCCCCACTGATAAAATGTTTTTTGCCGTTGATCACCCAGCGCTTGCCGTGGCGCTCGGCGCTCGTCGCCAGCAGCGACGGATCGGTGCCCGCGCCGGGCGGCGGCTCGGTCATCGCGAAGCAAGAGCGCACAGCCCCCGCAGCGAGCGGGCGCAAATACTGATCGTGCTGAGCAGAGGTACCGATTTTCTCGATCAAATGCATGTTGCCCTCGTCGGGCGCAGCACAGTTCAGCGCCTGAATACCCAAAGCGCTGCGCCCTGCCTCCTCGAAGACGACGGCGTTACCGACCCAATTCAGGCCCAGGCCACCCCATTCGGCCCCGAGTTGCGGCAGGAAAACTCCGGCTTCGCGCGCTGCGGCCTGGAGCTTGGCACGCAGGCCATCCCAGGCGGCAACATCTTCGATATCGGGCATCTGGCGCTCGTGCGGGATCACCATCTCGTCGATAAAGCGGCGTGTGCGCTCGCGTAGGGCGAGCAATTCGGGCGAAAGCGTGAAATCCATACGTATTCCTTACAACAAACACGTGTCTCAAAGAAACGTGACTATCTGGCGAACGGCTTGGCCACGAGCGAGTGTGTCGAAGCCTTCGTTGATCTCGTCAAGGGCGATGTTGCGAGTAAAGAGTAACTCGACGGGCAGAGCACCCGATTGGTAGAGCGCCAGGAAGCGTGGGATGTCGCGCTGTGGCACGCAGGAACCCATGTACGAACCTTTCAGGGTGCGCTCCTCGGCAACCAGGCTTACAGCCGAGATACTGAGCTGCTTTGCCGGGTTGGGCAACCCCATGGTGATGGTTGTGCCGCCGCGCCGCGTGGCCGCGTAGGCCTGCGCAAGCACCTGTTCGTCGCCTACGCTTTCGAAGACATACGCGGCCCCGCCGGACGTGATAGTGCGGATCGCCACGACCGGATCGTCGCTGCCGACACGCACGGTATGCGTTGCACCGGCGCGCTGGGCCAGCTCTAGCTTGCGCTCCTGCGTTGCCACCGCGATAATCGGGTGCGCGCCTACCGCCCGCGCGCCCATAACCGTGCTCAGGCCAACCCCGCCAACGCCAAAAACTGCAACGCTCGCACCTGTCTCTACTTTGGCCGTATTCAGCACCGCGCCTACGCCCGTCATCACCGCGCAGCCGAAGAGCGCGGCGATATTCAGCGGTACGGCGGGATCGATCTTTACTAACGACTCCTGGGCGGCCACGGTGTACTGCGAAAAGGCCGACACCCCGAGATGATGGTTGAATGCAGCCCCCGCGCTGCTCTGAAAGCGGCGCTTGCCGCTAAGCAGCGTGCCGGCCGTATTGGCCTGAGCACCGTTCTCGCACAGCGCGGCCCGCCCGCTGGTACAGGGCGCACAATGGCGGCACGAGGGCACAAAGGCAAAAATGACATGATCACCGGGGGCGAACTCTTGTACGCCAGGGCCGGTCGCGCGCACCACGCCGCTCGCTTCGTGGCCGAGCACCATCGGCATCACACGCGGGCGGTTGCCATCGATCACCGAAAGGTCGGAGTGGCAGAGGCCGGCGCTCGCCACCGCTACCAATACCTCGCCCGGGCCGGGCGCGTCGAGCGCCAACTCCTCGATCACGAGCGGTCGCGTGCTGGCAAAAGGGGCCGTGTTACCGCTTTGATAGAGAACCGCAGCGCGTGTTGTGATCATCAATACCTGCTTGTGCTTGTTATGGAGGCAATTATTGCGACATGTTGACGCGCATAACCCTTTTTTAAGGGTAACAAGGGTAGTTGCATAAGTCCAATATATCGTTTAAGCTTAATTGATAATCAGCGGTTTACTGAGGAGGTGCATGGAGCTGCGACATCTTAAATACTTCGAGGCGGTAGCCCGCCACGAGCACGTATCCAAAGCAGCATTGGAGCTATCGGTGTCGCAGCCAGCGATCACCAAGCAGCTGCACGACTTGCAGCGCGAACTGCAGGGAGGGCCACTGTTCGAGCGGGTGGGGCGGGCGCTTGCGCTTGACGGAGGCAGGGGCGGGCGTTTCTTGTCCATACGCGCAGCATCCTCACCCAGGTCGAGGCGGCACGCGCCGAGATGCGCGAGC
>JAAUTF010000369.1 GCA_012031775.1 Candidatus Altimarinota bacterium
GGCGTGCGTTGAGCTGGCAGCTTACCGACGGCGCGGGGACGCCAGTACTGCGCGAGCGCGTCTGGGTGAGCTTCCAGCCCGGCGAGGTGCGCGTCTGCGCCTCGTGCCATGGCCTCAACAACGCCAGCCAGGTCGACGGCGGCGAGCCAGTTAACACTCCGGAAGCGTTGATCGAGCTACTGCGCAATTGGCAAGCGCCGCCCCAACTCGATGAGCGCACTTATTTGCCATTGACCGACCGCTAGCTTGCGGGCCGACACGAGGTGCGGCAAGATAGGCGGCAGGTGCGGCGATGTGATCGATCGCCACACCTGCTAAAAACTATGGAGAGACAAACCGATGATAAAAGTGCTTAACGCTCTGCCACACGCCACACTTAGCGCCGACGCACTGATGAGCGGGCAACTACCGCGCCTGCAGGCCGCGCTGGCGCAACAGGTCGGCCCGATCTACCGCCTGACGGTCGACATGCCCAACGGCACACGCGATCTCGTCTACCTGGTGGGCGCAGACGCGAACCGTTTTGTGTTGCATACCCACCGCGAGCACTTCAGCCACGATCAGGGCTGGACGCCACTGATCGGTGAGGCGCTGGGCAAGGGCTTGCTCAATATGGACATGCCAGAGCATTCGCATCATCGGAAGCTCTGGAACCCGGCCTTTACCGCCAGCGTCATGGCAGCGTATCTGCCGATTATCCGCCAGATCGTCGCGCAAGGCACGGCTTCTTGGTTGCAGCGCGGCGAGGTCAATCTGTACGAGGAGGCGCGCGCGATCACCTTCACCGCAGCCGCCCAGGCGCTGGCCGGGTTTCAGCCAGACGCCCAGCTGCACGATCTCGCACAGCTCTTCTACGCCCGCGCCGGTGGGCTGCACAGCCATCCGCTGCTGCACGAACTGCTGGCCGCACGGCGCGCTCAGCCCGCCACCGATACGCCCCACGATGTCGTCGGCATGATTGTGCATGCGCGCGATGAAGCGGGCCAGCCGCTCAGCGACGCACAGATCATCGCCCACATCAACATTTTGCTGGTCGCCGGCCACGAGACCACCACCGCGCTGGCGGCCTGGGCACTTTACCTGCTGGCTAGTATGCCCGCACAGCGGGAACGTATCGAGGCCGAGATCGCCGCTGTTGTCGCCTCCGACACCGAACCGCTCAGCATCGCGCAACTGCGCCAGATGAAACAGCTCGACAACCTGCTCAAAGAAGTCGGTCGGCTCTACCCCGCCCGTCGTCAACGTGCCCCGCGGTGTGGTGCGCGAAACCACTTTTGCCAGCTATACCATCCCCGCTGGAACCCAGGTGCGTCTGGCACTCGGGCGACCCACCTGCTGCCGGCGATCTTTGCCGACCCGACGCGCTTCGACCCGGATCGTTTTGCGCCGCCACGCGAAGAAGACCGGCGCACACCCTATGGCTTAGTGACCTTCGGTGCCGGCGCACGCAGCTGTATCGGTCAGTCGTTTGCCACGATCGAGGCTAAAGTGCTGATCGTCCATGTGCTGCGCAACTATCAGATCAGCGCGCACACAAATACCTCGGTCGCCCACGTTGGGCCCTTGGTCGCGCGCCCCAACGCCCCGTTGCGCATCGCCGTACACGCCAAGTGACCTGCCAACCTGCACAGCTGCCGGTATAATTATGCGCAGTTGGTGAGAGCTAGGCTGTCACCAACTGCGCACCAGCAGTATTCGAACGGAGATACATGCATGAGCGACACCGCCACCCAAGACCGTCAGATACACTATGCCGAACCCTACGACCCAGCGCTCGCGCCGTGGGTGTGGGCGCTTGAGGATACCCGCGAGCGCACCCTACGGCTCGTCGCGGAAATAGACCAGGCCAGATTAGACTGGATCGCGCCCGAAAGCGGATTGAGCATCGGCACCTTGCTCTATCACATCGCGGCCATCGAACTCTCTTACCTCTATGAAGATATGCTCGAGCTTGGCTGGGCACCGGAGCTCGAACCCTTGCTGCTCTACCCGATCAGAGATGAACAGGGGAAACTCTGGACGGTGCGCGACGAAAGCTTGCAAACGCACTGCGCACGCCTGACGGCAAGCCGGGCACTGTTGCTGAACGTGCTGAGCACGATGAGCGCAGTCGAATGGCGACGGCCACGGCCCATCGAGACGTACACGATCACGCCCGAATGGGCGGTCTACCATATGATGCAGCACGAAGCCGAACATCGCGGCCAGATCGGCGAGCTTTGTCAGCGCGCGCCACGCTGACAAAGTTCGCCGATCGCTACGTTGCCTGCAACTCGGCGAGCAGCCGTTCAAGCACCGCTATCGTCGCGTCGAGCGCGTGGCCGAAACCGCCGCCTTGTACGTCGCCCACTTTGGCTTTGTATCAAGCTCCGAATTGGACTGGTACGTGAGCCTGCGCCACGCGACGGCGTCGCATAATGAATTAGCGATTCTGCCGATCTGACCACCGCTAGGACGCAGCTCAGAAGGAATGCGCGTACCCACTTAGAGGTCGGCCACAGCAGGAATAATGGTGCGCCCGAATTCCTCCAGCGGCCAGAGCTCGTGGACATTGGCCATATTGAAGATGAGGTGCTCGATGCCAGCCGCGCGGAAGGCCCGGCAGTACGCGATAACATCTTCGGCGCTTTGCCCGCCTGGCCCAAGCAAAATTGTGCCCAGAGCGGTGCGCTCGACCGCCGACGGCGGGCGGCCCAGCGCCGCGCAGTGAGCATCGAGCACATCGAGCTTCTGCCTGACGGCAGCGGCGCGCATTTCTAGCTGCTCTGTGCCGACGCCAGCGAACAAATTGCAGGCATCGGCGTATTGCGCCACCAGGCGTAAGGTCTTGCGCTCGCCCTCCCCACCGATCATAATCGGCGGGTGCGGGCGGCTCAAGGGCTGCGGGCGGCAAAGCGGCGCTCCAGCCGATAGTGCCGCCCGTGAAAGGGCGCATCATCGTCGCGCCACATCTGCTGTGCGATCTGCAACGTCTCTTCCAGCTGTTCAAAGCGCGTGTTGAGCGCCGGGAACGGCACACCTAAACCGCGCGACTCGGCCTCGAACCAGCCTGCGCCCAGGCCAAGGTAGCTTCGCCCGCCGGACAATACATCGAGCGTGGTCGCCGTTTTCAGCAGAATCCCGGGGTGTCGGTACTGCACGCCGGTGACAAGTACGCCAACGCGGGCGCGTTGGCTGTGCGCAGCCAGATGAGTGGCAGCGCTGTAGCCCTCTAGCATCGGTTCTTCGGGCGGCCCGCTGAACCTGATCTGAAAGAAGTGGTCCATCACCCATAAACTGGCGAAGCCGACCTCGTCGGCGGTGCGCGCGATTGCCGCAAGTTGTGCGCCGATGTTCTGCGGTGCCCCCGGCCAGTCGAAGCGGATGATTTGCAAGCCGATACGCATCGTACAATCCTTCTTTTACCCAGTTCGGATGACATCTTTTTGTGCGACTCTGGCAACAAAGCG
The DNA here is from genome assembly GCA_012031775.1 of Candidatus Altimarinota bacterium. Classification (GTDB taxonomy): domain Bacteria; phylum Chloroflexota; class Chloroflexia; order Chloroflexales; family Chloroflexaceae; genus JAAUTF01. The sequence continues at coordinate 3,450 of JAAUTF010000369.1, forward strand.
GCCAACGCCACACAGCACCTGCCCCTACCAGCGATGGTGATGCGGCCCCCAGGTCGTCCAGGCAAAGCCATCAGCCCCATAGTAGGGCACGGTGGCTCGCCCTGGCGGCGCAACCGCGTCGAGGCGAGCGACATCTTCAGCTGTGAGATCGACCGTCAACGCGCCGAGGGCGTCGTCGAGCTGCTCCGGCGTGCGCGCCCGATGATCGGGCTGGTAACACCGGGCTGCCGCAGGCACCAGGCCAGCGCGAACTGATTAGGCGTGCAGCCTTGCTCGTCGCTGAGCGCACGCACCACATCAAGCACATCGAAGGCAGCAGCGGTAAATTGCTGCGCCGCCGCACCCCGCCAGAAGCCGTCGAAGCGCGACCCAGCGGGTGGCGGCTCGCCCCGCCGATAACGCCCGCTAAAAAAGCCACCGGCCGTCGGCGACCAGGGAATCACGGCGAGGCCGTAGGTCTGGGCCATCGGCAGTAGCTCGCGCTCGACACGTCGATCGAGCAGATGGTAGGGCGGCTGCTCGCAGACAAAGCGGTTCAGCCCGTGCTCTTTAGCCACCCAGAACGATTCCACCAGCTGCCAGGCGCCAAAGGCGCTGCTGCCGAGGTAGCGCACTTTGCCCGCCCGCACCAGATCGTCGAGCGCGCGCAGGGTCTCGTCGATCGGCACCTCGTTCGACGGGTGATGAACTTGATACAGGTCGATCCAATCCGTCTGCAGGCGGCGCAGCGAGGCCTCGCAGGCCGCGATCAGGTGGCGACGACTGTTGCCACGGGCGTTGATATCGCCGCTCATCGGAAAGTGGGCTTTGGTGGCGAGCACCACGTTTTGGCGTCGCCCATTTTGGCGTAGCGCCGCGCCGACGATCTCCTCGCTGCGGCCACGCCCCCAGCTGAAAGTTAGTCGGATCGTGGCCGTATACATCGGCCGTATCGAGAAAGTTGATGCCGCCCGCGAGCGCCCGCTCGATGATCGCGCTAGCACTGGCGGCATCGGCACGGCCGCCGAAATTCATACAGCCCAGGCAGAGCGCACTCACCTGCACCCCCGTCCGCCCGAATCCACGATAGTTCATAGCTCTAACCCTCTGGAACTTCTGACTCTTGAATTCTGACTCCTGAATTCTCCCGAGGCTACGCCGCCCGCACCGGCACGACCGGCACTTGCAACTCGATGATCGCAGCCGCTGGATGCGATGCGATAAAGGCGGGTGGAAGCGCAAGCGGCGCATCGGCACAGTAGCGGTGATAGCACTCGCGATAGGGGCCAGCGGCCGTGTAGCCGTTGCTAGCGATCCAACGGTGCAGCGCTGCGCAGGCCTGGCCGAGCCCGCTATCGTCGCCGACATGCAGCAGACAGGCGAGCAGCCCGACCGCCGGCAGAGTTCCAGTTTGAACCGGCGCGCCCCCCGCTAGCGGGGCCACGACCGGGACTGCGATCTCAACATCCATCGCCTCTGCCGGCATTCGTGTAGATAATTATGGCCGGCGTGCAGCGCGGGCGTGTTGCTGTGTTACCGTATGCTCGACATCTGCTAACAGCTCCAGCAACGCGCGCTCGCCCACCAGCACCGTACGCACAGCGGCGACCGGTATTGGCGGCGCAGGCCGCAGCAGCACCTCGTGCGGAGAAGCCTGCGCTGTGGCCAGTTGATCAAGTCGACGGTCGAGTTCGGCAAGCCGCCGCTGTTCCTCAGCGATACGCTGAGCAACCTCGCTCCGTCGCCGCGCGAGCGCCTCGTGGAGCCGCGCCGCCGACAGATCAGTATCGAGCAACATGCCGATCTGTTCCAGGCTGAAGCCGAGATCTTTGAGCGCCACAATGCGATTGAGGCGCGGCAGCTGCTCGGCAGTATAGTACCGGTAACCGGTCAGCGGGTCGGTGTGGGCCGGGCTGAGCAGGCCCAGGGTAGCGTAGTGACGTAACATCTTAGCCGAGACCCGGCTGAGGTTCGCGAAGTCGCTGATTTTGTACATCGTCGCGTGTACTCCATACTGGAAATTGGTCGTATGGCACCTTGCAGCTATACCACAACGGGCCACACGACCTTCTGCGCAACAATTGTATACGTTGCCATAGGGGCAGAGTCAAGCGCTTTAACGCCCGAACAAGCGCCGTTCGATCAGGGCGCGGTCGTGCGCGCCGAGCGGCTGCAGCTCGGTCTGTTCGATCGCCAATATGTCGCACTCGGCCATAGCGCGCTCGACAAGGTCGAGGATCGTCGCACTATCGTCATCGGCAGCAATACGGTTGATCACCAGTTCACCACAGCCAGTGCAGCCGTGAATAATCATCAACTCGCCGTCGCGTTCGCGCGCGTACTTGTTACGGCTGAGCTTGGTCGTCAGCCCTAGCGGCCGCATACCGGCCCGGCAGTTCGAGAGCCGATCGCCGAGGTGCACCAGTCGACATGGCGCGACCATAAACAGTAGGGGCAGTGGTTGCGGTTTTGCACACCGGCGATCTGCGGATGGAATGCTATGTAAAGCCCGCAGTGCAGGCAAACAAAGTCCTGAGTGCCGTTATACGTCGGGCCGTAGCGCGTATGCGACGACGGCTGCTGGCGGGCATTGCGTGTACGAGTCAAGGTCTTGCTCCTGGTATGCTAGGTAGATGCCCGCGTGCGGGCACAAAAAAACCGGCGGCGGGAAAACCCCGTGGCCGGCGATAACACGCTGCAAAAAGTACAGCGGTCTCTACCCAGATTATGCAGGCGGCAAGCCCGACGCACAGCGCAAACACGCACTGTCGGTGCGCATAAAGACGCCACGGGGCGCATGGGCACCCGTGGCGAGAGCGTCACT
>JAAUTF010000370.1 GCA_012031775.1 Candidatus Altimarinota bacterium
CCCGTACAGGTCGGCCTGACGTTGCAGCGTGCTCAGGTTCGTGCGGAACCACTGCGCGTTATTTTCGCGCACCGGCGCAACCAGGCGGTCGTGCGACAGTTCAAACCAGGTCATACCGCGCCGTTTCTCGCCGCGCACCAGATAACTATCGATCAACTCGCCGATCGTGGTGTTCGCCAGGCCGGCGCTGTGCTCAGCACTCTGCAAGACCTGGCCGCGCAAGCCCTGTGCTGTGATCAGTTCGCGGTCGAACCACTCGCGAATCTGCCGCTCGTCGCTGCTGGTCTCTGCGGCAACAGCGCTCACCTTATCGGCGTAATACGTTGCAAGCGCGTTGTCAACATTGCCGATCGTCTCGACATCGCCAACCGTAATGGTGTCGATAGTGCGCGTCGGCGCAGCGGCAACAACGATGTCATCGTCGCTCACAAATGCAGCGGGCTGCGGGCTCGGCGCGATCGCTTCTTCATCAGATTGCTGCCAGCCGCGTTGGGCGGCGAGCTTCTCCCAGAGCCGTAAACACACCACCTGGAGCTGCACGGGTTCGACGTGCGGGCCGAACTGCAGCTCCACGCGACCATCGGCGAGTTGCACCTGGGTGCGCCGCAGGTCATCGATCAGGCGCCGTGCGGCCTCTGGGCTGAAATGAACGCCCCGGAGCGCTGCGGGCTGCTGCACAGCCATACGGGCAGCGCTGCTGTCGAGCAGATCGAGGCGAAACGTGGTGCTGAGCCGGGTAGGAATGGGCCGCAAGTACGGCGCAAGGCTGGCAACATAATCCTCGCGCATGGCAAAAAGCGCCCAGCGCCCGCGGTTGCGCAGCGCCATCCCGAGCTGCGCAAAAAAGGCCGCCTTGGCGGCGGTATCGGTGGGGTCGATCGTCAGCACCTCTTCGAACTGATCGAAGATCAATACGATATCGCGGTCGCCAAGTTGTTCTTCGCGCCGCGACAGGTAGGTGTCGAGCGTGAATTGGCGCAACTCGTCTGTTGCGGTACGTTGTTCGGGCGGCAGGTCATCTTCGAGCGAAAGCAGCGCGCTGATCACATAACGATTGGGCCGCTCGGCGCTGCGCAGCGCGGCGGCCCAATTGATAGCATCGCCGACAAGCAACTGCGCGCCACGCTCCTCGGCCCGCTCCACCGCGTCGGCGTCTCGCTCGTTCAACTCCAGGCTGACGCGGATCGTCGGCAGCACAGAGAACTCGTTCGCGCGCAGCTGTGGGATCACCGCCGCCTGTAACAGCGAAGTCTTGCCCGCGCCCGAGGGCGAGTGCAGCAGCACAATGCGCTCAGCGATCAGCAAACCAAGCAAATCCTTCGCTTCACGGTCACGTCCATAAAGACGCTCGCCCTGCTGAAACGAGCGCGGGCCGACGTAGGGGTTAACGAGAGCCTGGCTGAAGGTTGTTGTCATACTGCTTGTGTTTCACCGGCCCTAAAAAACTTTCTCGCCGCCCGCTTCGGTTGGGCCTGCGGCTCATGTTGCATCTGCTGGCGCAGCTCGCGCACAAAATCGTCTGCGCTGCCCCAGAAAATACTGATATCAGCGTCCTCAAAATAGTTCTCTAAATAGCTGCGTGCGCGCTCCGGCTCCAGAAAGCGACCTTCCTCAGGCATAATCTGGCCGGCGATATGCGCATACTTTTGCCGCCGCGAACGGCCCTCCTGCTTCATCAGCGTGCGGAAGAGCACGCGAAAGTTCCAGCGTCGAGCCGAAAGCCCAAAAAAGAGCAGCGCTGTGTCGGCAAGTGCCCGCCGCACCGCGATCGGGATCAAGTCTTTATTCGCCGTCGCGCTGATCAGAAAATCGAAGTAGTCGTCTTCCGTCAGCACCACCGAGGCTGGCTCGTTGATAATGCCAAAGAGGAAATAGACCAGCGGACGCTCGACAGTCGGCTGATAATCGGGCTCATCGTCGTAGATCGAGGGCAACATCTCGACATCCTCGTTCCAGCGACACAGCTCGATCTGCGGGTCTTTACCGGCCGCTCGCAGCGCCTCGACCAGCATATTCGTGGCGTTCGTGGTCACATAGACGGGGAACGGCAGCTCGGCAACGATTTTATAGGGGTCGTGCGGATTGCGCTCGCGCGCGATCTTGCCGACGGCGGCGAAGAGGTCGGTCGTCGTGCCACGCTCGCGCAGCTCGTCGGGGAGCATGTCGCCATAACGTTCGAGCAACGATTCACCGAGGTAAGTGGCGAGTTGCTCGTGAGGAAAGAGCGGCTCCTGGTTCACCGAGAGATACTGCGCAACCTGCGGCAGATCTTCGCGCTCGGCCACACCGAGCGGAAAATTGAAGCTCTCGGCCCAGCGGTGGGCGATATCGCGCGAGGAACCGAGCAGCGACTCGCTCATGTGAGTGCCGATGATCGGTGTACAGCGCTGCTTCTGGATACTGCCGAGCAGCGCTGGCCACTTCTCAAAGCTATCACCTTCTTTACCGAAGCCGGGCACATACCAGAGCCGCCCGCTTTTCAGCCGCATATACAGCACCGGCATCCAGGCATCGGGCCGCTCGCGCACAGCACTGCGGGCAACGGCAAGCGCGCGATCGATCTGGCCGTCGCGCTGCAATTCTTTGAAGAAGGTCGGCATAAAACGCGCTACCGTCTCCATCGAGATATTGCCCTGAAAGGCGACCACTGCGGGCACACCGGCCTCAGCCAGCGACGGCCCCAGCGCAGCCAGGGCACCATTATCGGCGCTGCGCCGCTCTTTACCCTCGCCAGCGCTCTGACACGAGGCTAGTACCACCAGGCGCGGGCGCTGCGGCAATTCGCGAATGAGCTGTACGAGGTTGCTTGCGGCCACGCGTAGCGCCTTGCCCTCGGCATTCTCGAGCCACAACCACGACTCACCGCCGATAAATGCGCCATGCGCCACGAGGTAGAGCACATCGAATGGCTTGTCATCGTGTGCGGCATCGCGCAGTTGGTCGATCAACGCCGGAAGTGTAGCCGTGCCGCGCTCGGCGAGGGTGGTGAGCGCCATCGTGCCAAGCCCGGCCTGCGCGCGCGCCAATTCGTTCGGCGCATCAACAGCGGCTAAGCGATAATCCGCCAGATCACTGGGGGCGGCGATCAGCACCAGGCCGCGCAGATCGCCCTTGGGCCGCAACCGCACCGGCTGCCAGTCGCCGCTGCTGAGGTAGCGCGAGAACAAAATTTGCTCGCCCATCACTAGCGGTGCCTGATCCAGACCGCGGATTGTTTCCCAACGCACGGCATGGAGCTCGGTAGCACTTGGCCCGATAAACAACCGCAGTCGCAGCGGTGTCAGGGTTGCCCCACCGACAGCGCGCGCCCGCGCCTCGCCAAAAGCGGCTAGCACCTGGGCATCGGCAAACAGCTGTTCACCAAGATAACGCCCATATGCGGCAGTATCGAGCTGTAGCTCGCGCAGTTTTGTGCTATCGAGCCGCAGCGTGCTCGGGCTTGCACCGCGTTGCAAGCGCATATCTCCATCTTCGCCGGGGCCGCTGAAACGTAGCTCAACCACATACGTCTCGGGGTCGCGCCGATGAATACCGAGCTCGAGATCGGCGTAGTCGCTCATAGTATGCTCTCTGTACTATCTGAGGCTTTAGTATAGCATATTCTTCTGGTTCTCTATAGCTTCATAGGTGTGTTATTATCCCTATGCATAAGCTTTATTACGGCCAGGCCTTATACCATTTCAGATTGCAGATTTTGGATTGCACATTGTCGCGCAGGCCATGCTGATGCGCCCGCCGTCAACACTGCATATGCTAGGTTCAAATGGTATCGCAGGCCTGTACGTAGTGTGATGCGTGCTTCCAGCCATAGGCTGCACGGCAATCGTGTAGCTTTTAAGAACTTGCACTATTGGAAGCTCTTTTAAGCATTAGCGTGAGTTATACGTAATGAGCGACGATAGCGACCAGCGGCTCGATCCCACGTTACAACGCCTGATAGATGATCTGCCGACACCGCTGATGATTTATGCCCTCGACGGCCTGCTGCGTGCGATGAACACTGCGGCTGAGCAGTTCTGGTCGGTACCACGCGCGCAGATGATCGGTATCTTTAATATTCTCACCGATCCGCAGAGCGCCGCGCAAGGCAGCCAAGGCCTGTTCGATCGGGTTCTTGCCGGCGAGATCATCTATGGCGATGCAGTGTCCTACGATACCGCGCTTGCCGATGTTGGTCAGCAGGTGAAGAAGCAGCTGTGGATCCGTGCGCGCATTTTTCCGCTGCACGACGCCGACGGCAACATAACGCACGTAACGGTGAGCCATCAGGATGTCACCGAGCAGGTTGTGCAAAGCCAGGCTATCGACGCTGCGCGCACCGAGATCGCCAATCAGCGTGAGGCGATCCAGGTGCTCTCCAGCCCAATTATTCAGCTCTGGGATGGTGTGTTGACAGTGCCGCTCGTGGGGATGCTCGACGCACGGCGAGCAATATTTGTCACCGAAAACTTGCTTGAGGCGATTGTCGCCCACCAGTGCGATATCGTAATTATCGACATCACCGGGGTGCCGATCGTGGATACGGCGGCGGCGAGCTCGCTGCTGATGACGGCACGCGCCGTCGCGCTGCTCGGCAGCCGCGTGGTGCTTGTCGGCGTGAGCGCTGAAGTGGCCCAGACTCTTGTTCACCTCGGCGTCGATCTGAGCCTGTTCGAGATTCATGCCAATTTGCAGGCTGGTGTCGCCTGGGCCTTCGCTCAACTCGGCCTGCGTGTGGTGGCAGGGTAGGCGCATACGCCTACCCTGCCATACAACCCTCTTCACACCAACGTTTCCAGCCGATCGACGAGGCTCGCCAGCACAGCAAAGGTTTCTTCGACCGGCTGGGCGCTGGCCATATCCACTCCTGCCATGCGCAGCGCTTCAAGTGGGTAGACCGAACTGCCCGCCTTGAGAAAAGCCAGGTAGCGCTCCGCCGCCGCTTCGCCCTCGCTCAGCACCCGCGCGCTAGGGCGTGTGCCCCCGAGATCCCAGTTGCATATTGGTAGACATAAAAATTGGCATACATATGAGTGGAGAACTGCGCCCAGGTGCTGCCAAGGCGTGCCCGGTCGATCTCGACCTCAGCGCCATAGCCTTCACTGAAGAGATCGGCCATCAATTCGTTGAAATAGTCGGCGGTCAGCGCCGCGCCGCGTTCGGCACGCTCGTGGATGGCCAGCTCAAAACGCGCCAGAGTCGGCATAATAAAAAAGTAGCGATGGAAGTTAGCCATCGCCTCCTCGATTAAGGCAACCTGGAAATGGCGCTCGTTGATGCGCTCGAAGAGATGCGCGCGTACAAGTGCCTGATTGAAGTTCGAGGCTACCTCGGCCACAAAGAGGCCATAGTTCGCATACACATAGGGCTGCGTCGTGCGTGTATAGTACGAGTGCATCGAATGGCCGATCTCGTGCGCCAATGTGCTCAGGCCGAAGACATCGTCGTTGTAGCTCATCAGAATGAAGGGGTGCGTGCCGACAGCACCGGTCGAGAAGGCACCAGCGCGCTTGCCGCGGTTCGGGTAAACATCGACCCAGCGCTGTTCGACGAGGCCGCGCTGCATAATCGCTACATACTCCTCCCCGAGCGGCCGCATCCCATCGCAGATCCATTCGATCGCCTGTGCGTACGATACTTTCACCGGTTGCTCGGTTAGCGGTGCTTTCGTATCGTAGATATGCAGCGTCTCAACGCCGAGCGCGCGCCGCCGCAGCCGCCAATAACGCTGCCAGGTCGGCAGATGCTGCTTAAATGTGGCGATCAGGTTGTGGAAGACCTCGATTGGGATAAAGTTGGGGCTGAGCGCAGCCTCAAGGGCCGAGCCGTAACCACGTGCGCGCGCCATGTAAACATTTTGCTTTACACCGGTGGCTAAACTGACAGCCATGGTATTCTTCGTCGCCAGATGCGCATCGGCATAGTGCTGCCAGGCGCTGCGGCGCACACTGCGCTCGGGATGCGTGATCAGGGCATTGATCGTGCCCTGGGCGATCTCATAACGCTCGCCGCCATCATCCTCAGCGGGCACGAATTGCAGGTCGGCGTTGGCTAGAATGCCATGGATTGCCGAGGCTGCACCAAATGGCTCTTGCAGGCCACGCAGCAGTTGCTCGATCTCGGCTGACCGCACATGGGCACGGCGCTGCGCAATGCGCGCGAAGTGATGCGCGAAATGACGAAGCTCCGGCGTCTCTGCCGTCCAGCGCTGCAGAGTGGTCGGCTCTAGCGCCAGAATCTCCGGCTCGCCGAAAGCCAGC
>JAAUTF010000371.1 GCA_012031775.1 Candidatus Altimarinota bacterium
AGATGCCACCGATGTCGTCGACGGCACTTGGAGCCGCCGCTCGCTGAGCCTTTTACCATTGTGCGCTACAGCCCCCAGGCGCGCGCTTACGGCGACCGCGGTGCAACGATATATCGCTGATCGTGTTGCATGGTGTGCCCGGCGTGGCCGCCGATGTCCTGGCAAAATTTGTCGCGCCCGGCGCACGCTTTGCGCCACACTATTATGTTGACAGCAACGGCGCGATCTTCCAATTGATCGACGAGCAGTACGCCGCGTGGCACGCTGGCTTCGCCACGCTGGACAAAGTTTGGTTCAATATTAACCGCAGCAGCGTTGGTATCGCGCTTGAGCGCCCGGCCCTCTGGCCTGAAGCGATTGCCGCCTACCCCGACGCGCAAACCTTTGCGCTGCGCTGGCTTTTACAGCAGCTCGACCGCCGCTACCAACTTGCGCCCGATGCTGTGGTGCTTTGGAGTAGCCTCGCCGGCAACGATCGCCAGACGCTCGACGGTTTGCCGCTCGAGTCGATCGCCGAGGTACTGGCCTATCGGTAGCAGTGAGAAGTCAGGAGTTAAAAGTTGCCCGCGCAACATGATCCGTGCCAACAAGGGAACTCAAATCACGGCTCCTGGCTCAAGCCTCACGCTCGCGGTACCAGTATTCGTACAGCGTCGTAAAACCAAGCCCGGCGTAGAGCGCGATAGCCGACACGTTGGTGCTAAAGACCTGCAGATAGCACTGTGCGGCACCATACTGCTGTGCCCAGTGCGCAAGCTCGGCAAGCGTCTGGCGCGCTAGTCCGCGTCGCGATAGGTCGGCACCGTGGCAACACTGAAGATACCGAGCCAGCCGCGCTCGACCACGCCGAACGCAACGGCACCCAGCACACCATCGATCATCGTTGAGGCGAAGCCTGCCCGTGGGCCAACGCGCTGCAACATCTCGCGCCGCGCTCCGATTTTGATCGCGCTCGTCTCACCTTCACCCGCTACATAGGCGGCCAGCCACGGCTCATCGAATTGCTCTGCAACTGCCGAGACACCGAGCGTAGCGCCCCGCAGGGCGGCAAGCGGCGCGATTTGCACAAAGGTCGGTGGGCTTAGCGTATAACCACGTGCTGCCAGGGCACCGTCGAGAACGAGCGGGCGCTGGTGGGGTTGAGCTGAAAGCGGCAAGGAATATCGCGTCGCCAATAGAAATCCTCGGCGACGGCGATCTTCTCGGCGAGCGGCAGCCATCCCGCCCGCATCGCCAACACCGAGTTCGCCCGGCGCGTGACGCCCCAGTTGAAACGCAAGCGCCAGCCGTCGAGTTCCTGTAGCACCGCCGCCGGCACCGCGTTTGCCGCCAGTTCTTCGATACAAAGAATATCTTGCATGGCCGCTAAGTATAGCGCAACCTTACCTTGTTTGTGAACATTGCTGTTGTTTACGGCATTCGCCCGTGGTACAATGTAATAGTGTGATTGTGAGGCAATCACACTATTACATACTTTTATCTATCGCTTCGACGGAGACTGCGTCGCGGCAGGGTTTGCAGAGAGCCGTCGGTCGCTGTGAGACGGTAACCCACCACGAGTGCTTCCCCTCCTGAGCTATCGCCCGAACCGGCACATGCCGCAGTAGGCGCGATTGGGTGCGCCCAATACAGCGTCGGGCTGAACGCCCATCGAGGTCGCGCCATCTGGCGTGGCGAACGAAGGTGGCACCACGAGGTTTTCCTCGTCCTTCTTGAGGACGAGGTTTTTTTATGGGCTGCAATATTGAGGATGGCATGCGCGAGCTTTTGTTGAATAGTGTCTACTGGCTGGCGATCCAGCTGCGAACACTGCTGCGGCGGGCGACAATGCCAACTAGCCTCGGTGTGCGTGCGCTTGTCCTCCGCAGCGATCAGGTTTTACTCGTCAGGCATCGCGCTGGCCGCACACCCTGGTCGCTGCCGGGCGGCGGCGTGAGTCGGGGTGAGACGCTAGTGCAAGCCGCGCTGCGTGAGATCCGCGAGGAAGGCGGCTGTGAGGCTCAGGTGCAGCGGCTCCACGGCATGTTTCACCAACTCGACATTTGTTCTGACTATATCGCCGTTTTCGTCTGCAGCACCAGCGATGAAGCGCGCACCCCAAACAACGATCTGGAGATCGCCGAAGCACGTTTCTTTTCGATGAATGCCTTGCCAAAAGCTCGACCCGGTTCACACGCCGCATTGTCGAATACCATCGCGGCGCACGCGGCGTCTACGGCAACTGGTAGCAACTGTAGGGCAAGCGCAGCGCAGAATAGCGTTGCATCTACGGTTCTCGGCTCTCGGTTCTCAGTTGGACGCTCTAACAAGGATCAACGCATGCCCTACACCCCTATCGTCGCGACGCTCGGTTATGTGCTCTCGCCCGATGGCGAGCGAGTCTTGATGGTGCAGCGTAACGCGCGCCCTGACGATCTTCATTATGGCAAATATAACGGGTTAGGAGGGAAGCTTGAACCGCTGGAAGACATCGTCAGCGGCATGCGCCGTGAGATCCACGAAGAGGCCGCGATCGAAGTAGAAGAACTGCTACTGCGCGGGACAATCAGCTGGCCGGGCTTCGGCAAACACGGCGAGGATTGGCTCGGCTTCATCTTTCTGATCCCGCGCTGGAGCGGCACGCCGCTGGAGCGTAACAACGAAGGCAGCCTGGAATGGATCGCCCGCGATGCGATCATGAACCTGAACCTTTGGCCCGGTGATCCCTATTTTCTGCCGCTTGTTTTCAGCGACGACCCACGCCAGTTCCATGGTGTGATGCCCTACCGCGACGGCCAGCCGCTGGGGTGGACATATTCATGTATCTAAGAAAGTTGGGTGGCGCGCGTTGGAGCGACTTTGCTGCTCCAACGCGCACTATCTAAACCTCTTGAAAAGGAGTTGTATATGCTCGACATCAGGCTTATTCGTGAGCAACCCGCGTTCGTAAGAAACGGCATGATGCGGCGCGGCGATGACCCAGCACAAGTGGATGCAGTGCTTGCTGCAGATGAGCGCCGCCGCGAACTGCTGCACGAGGTGGAAGCGCTCAAAGCGACACGTAATGCTGTCTCAAAAGAGATCGGCAAAATGAAAGAAGCCACCGCACGCGAGGCCAAAATCGCCGAGATGCGACAGCTTGGCGACCGCATTACCGAGCTGGATGCTCAGACAAGCGCCGTCGAGGCGGAGTTTGAACAGCTGATGCTGCTGCTGCCCAACCTGCCCGACGAGCGTGTGCCGGTCGGCACCAGTGAAGCAGAGAACATTGTGCTGCGCACCGAGGGCACGCCGCGCAGCTTCGATTTTGCGCCCAAGCCGCACTGGGAACTGGGCGAGGCACTAGGCATTATCGACTTCGAGCGCGGTGTCAAGCTGGCCGGCAGCCGCTTCTTCGTGCTGAAAGGGGCCGGTTCGCGGCTGCAGCGCGCGCTGATCAATTGGATGATCGATGTACACGTCGGCCAGGGCTACAGCGAGATCACGCCGCCGTTCGTGGTGAAAGAAGCTATGCTCGTCGGCACCGGCAACTTGCCAAAGTTCGGCGACAACCTTTTCCGCATCGAGGGCGCAGATCTAACGCTCATCCCTACCGCCGAGGTGCCGGTTACGAATCTCTATCGCGAGGAGATTCTGGAGCCAGGCAGCCTGCCGATCGACCACGTGGCATATACACCGTGCTGGCGCAACGAGCAAATGAGCGGCGGGCGCGACGTGCGCGGCATTAAACGTGTCTACCAGTTCGATAAAGTCGAGATGGTCAAGTTTGTCGAGCCGCAGACGAGCTATGCGGCGCTGATGACGTTGATCGACAACGCCGAGGATATCTGTCGTGCACTGCAGATCCCGTATCGGCTTTTACAGCTCTGCACCGCTGATCTTGGCACAGCGGTGATGAAGTACGACCTGGAAATGTGGGCACCGGGCGTAGCAGAATGGCTGGAGGTCAGCAGCTGCGGCAACTTCGGCGACTACCAGGCGCGCCGAGCGGGCATTCGCTATCGGCCCGCGCATGGCGCACGCCCCGAATATGTGCATACCCTCAACGGTTCTGGGCTGGCGCTGCCGCGCGTGATCATCGCGATACTGGAGAACTATCAAGAAGCCGACGGTAGCATTGTTGTGCCCGAGGTGCTACGGCCGTATATGGGCGGTATCAAGTCGATCGGCTAGTCTTGTCATTTGCCAAGCAGCGCGGAGCCATGTACCATGAGACATATGTAGAAACTGCGTCGTAAGACATGGTTCGCCAGGGCGTGACCGTGCTGGCGAACGCCAGGTTCAGGCAAGGGTTTGTGCTGGTCAGTGGTGCGGCTGCACCGCCACCACTGACCAGCACAAACGGCTTTTTGAAACCTGTCTAACGCGCTAAAGCTGCTGAACTCCTGACTTCTGCAATAAGGAATACCTTATGCCAGTTCTCATCAATCTCACCAGCGCCGAGCACGGCGGCACAGCACCGGCGTGCGGTACTGATGATCATAGTAGCTGCGGGCCAGACTGTGGCTGTGGCTGCCCATACACTGCAATGATCGAGCGCGGGCGCGTCGAGCAGATCCTGGCGGTCGAACAGCGCCACCCGAACCAGTGGCTCGCCTTTGTTATCCCGCCCGGTGAAGACGAATACGCCCCCGAGCGTGGCATGCTCGTGGTGCATAGCACCGACGACGCCGAAGTTTGGGATGCGGTGGCACGTATTACCCATAACCAGGTGGTTCACGTCTATTTTAACGGCCCGATAGATAACTACCTGGCGTGGGCAGCGGCGGAGGTCGGCGCGTGAGCCAGCGCACTATCGCCATCGCCATTGTCGGCATCATCTTGCTCGGCCTGGTACTGCTCAGTGTAGCTGGTGCGCGCCGCGAGGCGAGGCCGACGACACCAGATCTCGCTGGAGTCAGTAGTGCTGATGCAAGTAACCCGCAGCTCGTCGCTGCAGGGCGGGAAGTATATGGCAGCTATTGTCAGGGCTGCCATGGCGTAGCACTGCAAGGCAATGCGAACATACCCGCATTAGGCGGTAGCAGTGCATCAGCTACGCTGTCGGATGGGCAGCTTTTTGCGATCGTAAAAACGGCCAGGGCAGTATGCCCGCATTCGGCAACAGCTTAAGCGACACATCGCTCTGGGCAGTACTAGCCTATATAAAAAGTAGCTGGCCCATCGAAGTCCAGCAAACACAAGAAGCGCTCAATGAGTGATCTTAGCAGCACGGGCCGCCCGCTAGGCAATAAACTAGAAGCCAGCCTTGTGCCATTCGTAGGGTTTGTTGCTGCAATCGGGCTGTGGTTTCTGGGTGCATTCTGCGCCGGGCGCTTTCTTATCGTCTTTCCGCCAGCCCAAGAAGTATTTATCGGTGCGTTAGCCACGCTTGGCTGGTCGGGAACGACGATCTACTTGATGGTCGGCATGCTGCTGGCGCTTATCAGCTTGATTCAGCTCGTAGGATGGCCGCGCTCAGCGGTGCAGCAATGGATCGGGCAGCGATTTGGCAGCGGCCTGGCAGGAGCGCTTTTTATCGGGTGGGCCGTGTGCAGCCTTTTAGAAATAGCAGCGCTGGCGATCGGTTTCGAGCGCCTCGCCGCCGGGACATACATCACCATACTCGTGAGTATGGGCTTACCACCAGTTAGCCAGGGCATGTTGGTGCTCAGCGTTATCGTGGCTACCGTGCTGGCGCTCGTGCCAGAGTGGCTTTTGAGCCGGGCGGTGGCGCATCTCGTGGCTATCTGGCTGCGCATTTAATCGGGTTTTAATAGGATACTTGACAAGTGAGGCACGCTTTGCTATAATCCCGCTATTGATGCGAGGAGGTACGAAAGTACTGTAGCGTCTCACCTGAAACGAGGTAGACCGAACAATTAGCTGGCAGCGACAAGCGATGTCACCGCCTGCACTAGGGCCACCTTGGTGGCGCTAGTTTTTTATTCCTCGCGTCCTGCACCTTTCCAATCACGTGTGCCAGACCACACTTGGGGCCAATAATGGCCATTATCAACGCAGAGTTTGATCCTGGCTCAGGATGAACGCTGGCGGCGTGCCTAATGCATGCAAGTCGCACGGAGGCTTCGGCCCACCGTGGCGCACGGCTGAGGAACACGTGGGTGATCTACCCCGGCGTGGGGGATACCCCGGCGAAAGCCGGGACAATCCCGCATACGATCCGATCTCATCGGATGAAAGCGGTAACGCGCGCCGGGCGGAGCCTGCGGCCCATCAGGTAGTTGGCGGGGTAACGGCCCACCAAGCCGGTGACGGG
>JAAUTF010000008.1 GCA_012031775.1 Candidatus Altimarinota bacterium
AGCGCGGCAGTTACTGGCGCGCTTTTTACCTCGCGCGCGCGCTGGCGGAGCGCGGCCACTACGCCACCGTACTGTTCACCCACTCCGAATCACGGTGGCGCTTTCATGTCCAGTTGCTGGGTCGTCTGGCACTGGTTGGCGCGCCCGATCTCCTGGCAGGTGGCTTGCGCTCGGGTTGGGATCCCTACGCTGCTTTTGCGCGTAGCGCCTGGTTGCAGGCGATGCGCGTCGATGTTATCCACGCCTTCGAGTGCCGCCCTAGTGTCATTGTGCCCGCACTGCTCACACGCCAGCGCACTGATGTGCCGCTTGTCATCGATTGGTGCGATTGGTTTGGTGCTGGTGGCTCGGTGGAAGAGCGCCCCAGTCGCCTCCAGCGCCTGCTGCTACGTCCGGTAGAGACCTTGTTTGAAGAGCGCTTTCGCACCGCCGCTGACGCCACAACCGTGATCAACGATGTGTTGGCGCGCAAAGCGATTGCGCTTGGGTGGATCCGGCTACGATCACGCGCTTCTACAATGGCTGTGATACCACCGATTGGCCTGCTGATAGTCGGTTTGAGGCGCGGCAAAGGCTTGGATTACCGCTTGATACGCCGCTTATAGCGTACAGCGGCTCGATCTTTCAGCGCGACGCGCTGCTCCTCGCACAGGCCTTTGATCAGGTTCGCGCCGCATATCCAACCGTGAGATTGCTCGTGCTCGGCTACTGCAACGTGGCGATTGAAACCCTAGTCGCCGAGCCGTCAGCCGTTGTGCGCACCGGCCCGCTCGATACAGTAACTCTGCGGCGCTATCTGCGCGCCGCCGATCTTGGTTGGGCACCGCTCCACGACAGCGGCGCGAACCGTGGGCGTTTTCCGTTGAAGCTCAGTACCTATATGGAAGCCGGGCTGCCCTTCGTTACCACTGCGGTGGGCGATCTTGGCGACTTCTTGCGGCGTTATCCCGCTGGCTTGGCCGCAGATCCGAATGCTGCAGCGGTTGCCGCTACGACCATCTCCTTGCTCAGTAACCCGGAGCAGGCGCTGTGGTTAGGTACGATGGGCCGCGCCTTCGCCGAAGCTGAGCTCAGCTGGACGCAGGTAAGCGTTGAGGTGGAACGTGTATATCGACAGTTACTTATGCAGCGTAGTCTGCATATAAAGCGCATCAGAAAGCGAAAAAATTGACACTATTACCCGAAAGTAGTATGAATACTTCTGGCGCTTCTACTGAGTTTGAGCTGGTTGTATGCCCTATGTGTGGGGCGCACGCGAGCAGTACTTTGTTCGAAGGCGGCGATTTGATGCACCCCAGCGATGAGATCTTTCGCCTGGTGCGCTGTGAAGGCTGCGGCCATATCTATCAGAACCCACGTCCGACAGTCGCGGCGATCGATAAGTACTACCCGCCGGACTACATGCCCTTCTGGCGGGCGATCGAAGATGAGCGCAACCCCTTGCGGCGCTTCGATCGCGCCTATGGGCGGCGGATGCGCTGTGGCACCATCCATCGCGCTACAGGCCATACGCCAGGGCGCATTCTCGATGTTGGATGCGCTACTGGTATTTTCCTCGATGGTATGCGGCGGCTAGGTTGGCAGGTGCAGGGCATTGAGCCGACGCATTCGGCGGCGCAGTACGCTCGCACGCGCTTTGCCCTTGATGTTTTCGAGGGGCGCCTGGAAGATGCGCAGCTGCCGTCTGGCAGCTTCGATGCGATTACGTTGTGGGATGTGCTAGAGCATGTTCATGAGCCGCGCCCGATACTGGCTGAACTCGCGCGGCTACTGCGCCCTGGCGGGCTGCTGGTGCTCAGCCTGCCCAACCCCGACAGCCTCGAAGCGGCATTCTTCGGCCCGCACTGGCTAGGCTGGGATCTGCCGCGACATTTGAACCTCTTTCGCCCGCTGCAGTTGCGGCACCATCTGGCCCAGCATGGCATGCCGGTCGCGAAGATTCGCTCGTTTACAGCAGGCCATTCGTTGCTTGCTATGAGTATGGAATACCGCCTTAATGCCAAGGGCAAGAACGGGCGGCGCGCGCGACGTCTGCTCGATTCACCGCCGATGCGGCTGCTGACGAAACCGTATTATGCTGGCCCGGCGAACTGGTACAATCTGAGTTCGATTATGGTGGTTTTTGCGCGCCGGGTCGCTTCTCATAGCGGTGCGGCACCTCAAGAGCATGAATAAGATCTCGCGCCCGCCCGTTGATATTCGCTTTGAAATTCGGCTCGACGCCGAGAGTGAAACGCAGCTGCGTGCCGCCTATGATCAGCTGCACGCGCGCCATGGCCTGCGCCAGCTCGACTCCTTCTACCGCTGGCTGTTGCGCTTGCTCGATCCTGTGCCAGGGCGGAGCCTGCTGGATGTGGCCACGGGCGAGGGCGTGCTGCCGAATTTTGCGCAGCAACTGTATGGGCTTATCGCGACAGGCACCGATGTGTCGGCGCGGGCCACACAAATTGCGGGCGGCGCAGGCGGAGCGGGGTTTTGTGTCGCCGAGGGCGAGCGACTCCCCTTCGCCGATCGGGCCTTTGATTATGTTACATGCATCGGCAGCCTGGAGCATTTTTTCGATATGCACGCGGGCGTGGCTGAAATGGCGCGCGTGCTCCGGCCCACTGGCAGCGCGCTAATCCTCGTCCCCAACACCTATAGCATCATCGGCAATGTTTATCAGGCCTGGAAAACCGGCATGAGCTCGATCGATCCGCAGCCGCTGCAGCGGTATGCTGCGCGTGCGGAGTGGGCCATGCTGCTGGAAAGGAACGGTCTGCAGGTTGAGCGTGCTATCAAGTACGAACGCGAGGCACCCGATACCCTTGCCGATGCCTTGTGGTATATGCAGCATCCGCGCCGCCTAGTCAAGCTGGCACTTACACCGCTGATTCCGCTCAATCTTGCCAGCTGCTTTGTCTTTCTTTGTCGCCCGAATGCGGAGGGCCTCTGATGCAACAACTCTGGCTGAAGCTGCGCCTGCGCCTGGCCGACCCAAAAACGCAGGTCGGGCTGATCGGCTATGGGTTGGTGATGGCGCTCTTGCTCGCCGCTGCCTATGCAATTTTCTGGCGCGAGCTGCCGCAGATCGATTTTGCGGCGCTGCTGAGCCGGGTTGGCTGGGGCGGTATTGGGCGGGCCACCCTGGTCTACACACTCGACCTGGCCATCGCTGTTGGCTGTTGGATTTTAGTGCTCGGCACGCTCAGCGGCTTCTGGCACATCGGGCATCATCTACGCATCTACACGATCACCTCGATCACGCGGCGTCTGCCTGGCACCTTCTGGTATATGCTCGGGCGCATTGTGATGTATGAGCGTCTCGGTGTGCCGCGTGGCCTGACAGCGTTGGCAGGCGGGCTTGAGTTCGGCCTGGTGACGGTTGGCGGCTTATTGGTTGTGGTGCTCACTTTTCCGCTGGTGCTCGGTCAGAGCGGCGTTAACCCGCTGTGGCTGCTGCTCGCCTTTCTGTTTGGCGTTGCACTGCTATCGCCGCCGGTGGTGCGGGCGCTGATGCGACGCTTTTACCCCGCGTTCGATCCGCAGAGCCTGGGCTATCGCCACCTTATTATATGGGTTGTGCTCTACGCGCTAGTATGGGCGTCGGCGGCGGCATCGTTTTTGTGCTGGTCGACGCACTGCAACCGATTCCGCTGCATATGCTGCCGACGATTATTGGTGTTTGGGCGACGAGCGGTGTGCTGGTATCGGTGCTGGTCTTCCTGCCCTTGAGCCTGGGCGCTCACGAGATTACGCTGGCTAGTTTGCTCAGCCTGTTTATCGATCCCGGTGAGGCACTGGTTGTGGCCCTGCTGATGCGTGCTGTACTTACCGGCAACGAAATTCTCTGGGCGCTGATCGGTGGCCTGCTGAGCTTTACCCCTTGGGCGCGTGTGCCGCCGGATGCGCCGCCACTGCAAGACCAAACCGAAGCCGAGGCGCTTTCAAGCCGGGTGTAGGCTCCTATGCTCGTGCAGAATTACAGAGTAATAAGCCCTAAACCCGGAAGTAGTATTGCAGGAGCAGCGGGCAAACAAGCAAAGATTACTCGCATGGGTAATTGTCCGCACGCGCTGAGTATGGCTATAGTGAAGCGTGTCGAAATCATTTCGATGCAATGGACAGACCAGAACATCATAAGGAGCAGATTGGGATGAAGAAGTTTCGTACAATGATTGGCGCTGGCGCGCTGGCCGTCGCCCTCGGCGTGGCTGGCCTGGCCTCGCCGGCTAAGGCTCAGGTAGTGCAGCCGTTCGCCTCCGGCTTCCAGCTGCAAAACCTCAGCTCGACTACGGCCAACATCACCATTACTTTCTATGCCGAGGATTCGGCGACGGCTCAGGGAGATCCGTTTCAGTCTACCGTTGGTGCTAACAGCTCGGTGACGTACGCGGTGCTCGATGGTGGTGAGGGCCGCCCGAGCCTGCCCGATGGCTTCGCTGGCTCGGCGGTTATCTCGTCGGACCAGAAAGTCGCCGCGATCGTCAACCTCGTCTCGCCAGACATCTCGCTGAGCTTTGGCGGTGAGGCCTATGTTGGCGTGAGCGAAGGCTCCACGAACGTCAGCCTGCCGCTGCTGTTCAAGGATTACTTCGGCTTCAACACCTTCTTCAATGTGCAGAACGTCGGCAGCGGCAGCGCTACCGTCACTGTGACCTACAACGGTACTGTTGATGGCACCGCTATCGCACCAGTGACCACCGACCCGATTACCATTCCGGCTGGTGCCGCGCACCGCTTCGACCAGAACGCTGATGCTGACCTGCCCACGAACTTTATCGGTTCGGCGACGGTGAGCAGCACCGGGAGCGATGTTGCCGCTGTTGGTGTACAGGTGGGCCCGACCACCGCGCTTGTCTATAACGGCTTTGCCGGCGGTAGCACCGAGCCGGTCTTCCCGCTGATCAACACCAATCGCTTCGACTTTGTGACCGGTATCTCGATCCAGAACACCGGTGCTACGGATACCAACGTCACGGTGAGCTACACGCCGGGCGCTGAGGGTACCGCCTGCACCGAGACGAAGGCCATTCCGGCAGGTGAGTCGACCACCTTCGCTATCGATGCGTTCCGCATCACGGTTGCGGGCGAGACGTGTGCCAACGGCGCGGCCTTCCTTGGCTCGGCTGCTGTCACCGCTAACAGCGCCAATGTCGACCTTGTTGCCGCCGTGAACCAGCTTAACCAGTCCACGAACAAGGGCGGTACGTATGCCGCGTTCAGTGGTGATGCTGGCTCGCAGACAGTGGTGTTCCCGCTGGTACAGGATCGCTTCTTCGGCTACTTCACCGGTCTTGGTATCACCAACATCGGCGATGTTGCTACGAGCGTGACCTGCGACTTCTCGGGCACCGACTTCACCCAGAGCACCGAGAGCGCTCTTGCTCCGGGTGCCAGCATTACGTTCATCCAGGACAATCAGATTGCCGCCGGTTACAACGGCTCGGCTGTCTGCACCGCTGATGCCGCCGGAGCGCGCATCGTCGGTATCGCCAATCAGGTGCTGGTCACGGGCGACAAGGACACCTTCTTCGTCTACGAAGGTCCGAACAACTAAGGAAGACACACGAAGCAATAGCTTCAGGTGTTCTGCGCCGGTCCAAATAGTTAATGCGACGGGGGAGGTGCATTATTGCCCTCCCCCGTTTGCTATGAGGTGAAATAATGCGCAAAACAATGCTTATGCACGCTGTGCTGACGTTCTTGTTGCTGACCCTTGTGGCGTGTAATGCTCCGGCAGTAGAGCCGACCAATGTACCGGCAGAAACATCTAACACTCCAGCGCCCGATGCATCGACCTACCCGCTGCCGGCGGCTACAGCCGATTCGGCATATCCACTCCCGACTCCACAATCGCCCTATCCGGGGCCGGGCGGTGGTGCGGCAGGCGCTGTCCCGACGGTTGCTGCTGAGAGTGGGCCGCTTGTGGTGCCCACACCGGGGGCAGAGACCGGGGTTGTGATCGGGAAGTTTCTCAACAATCCGCCCGATGGCACCGGCGTTGTGCCTATTGCCGGGCGCATTCTGTTCCTTGGCAGGGTGATCAGCAATGCTGCAGGAGTCGAAGGGCTGGTTGAAATCGACCGATTGACCGCACCGAATGCAGTGATAAATGCCGACGGCGAGTTCGCTTTCATCGACATAACGCCTGGAAGCTATGGCGTAATGATCGATACAGTCCAAGGGCCACAGCTGCTTAACGACCCTGAAACGGGCGTCTCGATGGTGGTTGAGGTGGTCGCAGGCCAGATCGTCGATATTGGCGAGAAAACGTTCGTGATCCCCTCCAATTTCTAAGCCCCAGCCCAGGTCGGAGATTGTGGCTGCCAGGCTTGCTGACCATTTCGGCGATTCTGGCAGCTACAAAATCGAAGATTCCGAGCGCAGCGAGGAATGACAAACCTCGTTATAGTATTAGCGCACACGCCAGATAGTCACACCATCGCGGCTGTAGACCTGTTCGAAGTAGGGCGAGTCGTCGAGCTGAGCTACCGTAATATACTCATCGGGTGGGTTGGCGCTCGGGCCATCGTAGAGATACGCGAAGCCAGCGTTACGAAGCGCCTGGGCTGCCTGAGGCGAGCCGATCGGGTGATCCTGAATGCCCTCATTTTCACGAAAGACACGCTGATGCATGCCGGGGCTGCTTCCCGCTTCAATGCCGTAAAGAATATTCGGCAAATTGCTCGGTCGCCCGCTGAGAAAGGGTAGCCACCATCCACCGTCAGAACCGGCATAAACGGTATCGCCGTACGCTAAAAAGCTATTAACATAGAAGCGGGCGTCGTTGCTGGTGCTGCGACGGATCCATTCCATAGCAGCAGCATCGGCAGGCGTTAACAATTGAAACTGCGGGTCGGCGATACGACTCTGCCAGCCAATTCCCCAGATGAGCAAGCCGAAAGCGAGTAGGAGCTGCCCTTGTTTTGCGGCGAAGGCGAGCAGCTGCGACGAACTGCCGTGGAACAGGCCGCTAAACCGCTGCGCTAGTAATGCCAGGCCACTTCCGGCCAGCGGCGCAAGCACCAGATAGGCGGCGATCAAAACCGCGAACGATGAAATCAGGCCAGTGCCGTTTAGGCCGAGCAGCTGTGGATTGGCGGCAAGCCAGGTACAGCCCGCCCAGACTGGCAGGATCAGACTGCGCCAGCCCAGGCGTGGCAGTAGCAGCACAACTCCTAGCGCAGCCAGTAGCACGAGGTAAGGTTTTACACTGAGCGCAAGTTGATCGGCGCTCACGCTGTTGTTCAAAGTATTGCCGATGTCGTTATTCAGCGCCGCACTGCCGATGTGCAAGAGGCTGCTTTCGTACAAGCGCAACAGCCAGGGCAGCGTTAATAGCAGGGCTGCGCCACCCGCGAGCGCGCCATAGCCGACCAGGCGCAACAACGCAGCAGGCCTATGTGGCGGTGTAAGCACAAGATAGACGCTATAAACGGCAACGAAACAGATCGCAAACACCGCAACACGATAATGGGTCAGCGCTAGCCCGGCGGTAGATAACGCCGTCAGCCCGATCAACCGCGCAAGTGCGGGGCGCTGCGACGGTTCACGCGTTCGATCGAGCAGTTCCATCCAGATAACACAGACGGCGATCAGCACCGTCTGCCCGGCTAGTTGGGTGTACCGCCCCCAGTTAAGATAGTAGGCCGGCATACTACTGACGACGGCCACCAGCAGAGCGGCCCAGAGCCCGGCGCTGCGCAGCTGTGTGATGCGTACTGTGAGCAGATAGATCAGCGGCACGGCCAGCGCGCTCTGCACCTGGCCGATAATCAACACCCCACGTGTAACCGGAACGTCGCCGAGCCAGTTTAACGCAGCGACGAGGCTATGGAAGCCGAAATGATAGGTGAACGAGGCGAACGGCTCATACGGCTCCCAGGAGCGAAACAGCCCACCGCGCTCGCTGATCAGCTGCGCGATCACCGTATGATGATACGAGTCGCCGTACTGACCGACGATCAGATGGCGGGCGGCATAAAGGCGTACAAGCAGAGTGATCAGGGTGAGGCCGACGAGCAAGAGATGGCTTGAATCGCTGGTTGTGTCGTTCGGCTCGCCATGGTGGCTGCGCGGCAAGACCGCGATAACGGCGCACACGGCGAGCAAGCTCCACAACGCTGAGCCGTTCCAGGCAACGCCGACAAGTTCGCTGAAGAGCAGCAGCAGCGGCAAGGTAGCGCAGCTAAGGCCGACAGCCAACGGCCAGCGCAGATCCAGGGGTAGCGCGGTGGGCCATAAGAGCCGCAAGAGCGCAAGTCCGGGTAGCAACAAGAGCGCGATCAGCGCGAGCGTAGGCCGTAGCACGTCTGGGAGTGCCGGTAGCGCCCAATACCAGAGCTGCAAGCTGCCGAGCAATACGGCGGTCGCTAAAACGATGCTGGTGATGAAGCGCTGCCCTCGCAGCTGCGAGCTTCGTTTGATACGCTTCGAGGTAGTCTTCTCAGCCATGCAGCGCTCACGCAACAAGATCGAAGAAAGCGGGAGCGCCGATGCTGCTTCTAGCCGCAACGCCGCTAAAAACTGCCGCATACACCCGTTCTTGAACCAGACGAACCCTATTGCATGGTACCATATGTAGAAAATGTGGTTCTTATGGCAGCGGCAGCGCCGTTTGCCCAACCTTATGCGCTTATTTCGTCGCACTTACGATCTGGGCCTTGCCCGAGTTCGCTGCGCACAAGACACCGATAAAAGCGCTGTTTCGCGGTTGCTGCGCGATGGCGGTCGGCGCTACTATGCCCTAAATGGCGATGACATCGATGTTCTGCTGCATCACGGCCACGTGACGGTGATTGAGGCGAACGGCGATCTCTGGGGCGTTGGTATGCTCGGGCGTATCGTTGGGCAGAGCACCTGGCTCCGTGCGTTGGCGTTGGAAGAAGGCGTGCCGCTGGGTGAAGCGTTTGCCTTGCTCTTACCTGCAATGCAGCGCGCAGCAGCGGAACTGGGTGTGACAGAGATCTATTGCGCTGGCGACGAAACGGCTGATGTCTGGCTTGCGCCGCTGTTACGCGCCCATGGATTCAGCGCCAGCACCGATGTGGTTGTCTATGAGAAGCGCGAGATGAGCATCCCGGCCTTCGGCAACGAAGCGATTATGGTGCGCCCGGCTCGCGCTGCCGATCTGACGACGATCCTGGAGGTAGATCGCCGCTGCTTTGAGCCCCAGTGGACGAAAGACGATACGATTTTAGGCCATGCGATCGCCTATGGCCCATACTGTATGGTGGCTGAAGTGGCCGGGGCTGTTGTTGGGTATGCCTATGCCACAAGCCACTTCGGCGGGCGCCTGGTTCATCTTGTGCGCATCGCAGTGTTGCCAGAGCGCCAGGGCCAGGCCGTTGGTGTGCGCCTGTTGGCCGAAGTTGTCGCTTATGCCGAGTCGGTCGGCGCGTATAATCTGACTTTAAACACCCAAGCCTATAACACTGGGGCCCAGCGTCTTTATCGATGGTTTGGTTTCTACCCAACCGGCGAGCAGCAGACGATCCTGGTTTGCCAGTGTGCCGTTGAAGGATAGGGAGGAATCTTGCCTGCAAAAATCAAGCCGAGCGATTGGGATCGCCTTCTTGCGCCGGGCGCGCCACAACGTGCCGGGCCGCGCCGCGCGTTTGCCACGGTGCTGATCACACTGATTGTGCTCGCGGTTGTTGGTTTTGGCCTGACCTACGCGCTTAGCTACGGTATCGAGCGCAATCGTACCCTCCAAGAGGAACGCGATGCAACGACGATCGCCAGCAATGCGACCGAGATCGTGCGACGCACAGCGCAGGCGATCGGCGCTGCCGAAACAGCAGCTGTACAGCCTACGGCAACGTCTGCCCCAGCTACTGAGGCTTTGCTTGGTAGCAGCAACGTGCTGGCGGCGGGGAACCTGCGCAGCGAACCGCTCCTTGCGCCCGAGACCATTATCGGCCAGATCTGCGTTGGCGATCAGCTCGCCGTGCTCGAAGAGCGCGCGATCGATGCCGCGCTTTGGTATCGTGTGCGGATCACGCAGTCGGGGCCGAATTGCTCGCCGCAGCATGTGACGACTGGCAGTTCCGGGTGGGCGAGTAGCACGTTGTTGGCACCGCTGGTGCAGCCGTGATTATAGCGGCGGGCAGAACCGTTGAGCCGCCTCTGTTCTGTACCGCTGGCTACGACCGGCTCAGCCCGCGTCGTTGCCTGAGCCGGTCGGATGGACGGGGGTGAGGGCGACCATGCAAGAAAACGTAGTTTACCTTGCTGCTCTTCGTGTGCTTCGTGGCTGACATAAAGCTTGCTGCGCTCGCTGTGGTTCAAGCAAAGCGCTCATAGATCTGCAAGGTCGCTTCGGCGGTGCGCTGCCAGGAGAATTGGGCGGCGCGGCGCAGGCCCTGGGCGCGCAGGGTGCGTCGGAGCGCGCTGTTATGCAGGGATGCGGCGTAGCTCTTCGGCCTGCTCGATAAAATTGTAAGGATCGAAGGTGAGCGCGGCGTTGCCGACAACTTCGGGTAAACTACTGGCGTAGGCGCAAAGCACCGGCGTGCCACAGGCCATCGCTTCGAGTGGTGGTAGGCCGAACCCTTCGTAATACGAGGGGAAGACGAAGGCGAGCGCGCCGCTGTACAGCGCAGGTAGATCGTGCTCGGCTACATTGGCGATGAACATAACACTGTTGCTCAGCCCGCGCTCTGCCACCATCTGGCGCGTTTCGGGGTAGTGCGGGTCGTAGTGGCCGGCGATCAGCAACTGTGTATTGGCGTTGGCCCCCTCCTGCGTCACGCGCTCCCAGGCGCGGATGAGCCGCTCTAGGTTTTTATGCGGCTTGTTCGAGCCGAGGTAAAGCAGGTAGTGCTCCGGTAGGCCGTAGATCTCGCGCACGGTCTCGATCACTTCTGTCGTCTGTGGCGTAAAACGTGGGTCGGCAGCCAGCGGGGTGACGGCTACTTGTTCGCGTGGCAGCCGATAGACGAAGGCGATGTCTTCGCGCGCGTTCTCCGAGATCGTGATAATCGCCTGCGAGCTGCGCACCGCCAGGCCCATGCTGAGCCGGTACAGCCAACGCCCACGCTGCGAGAGCGTTTTGGGGAAGCGTCGCCCGATCAGGTCGTAGATGGTGACCACATTGGGGCACGATAGCCGGGTGTAGGGCTTGACATAGTATGGTGAGTGCAGGACATCGAGGTTCAGTTGGCGCACCAGGCGCGGTAGGGCGATCTGCTCCTCGAGCGAAAACGGTTTGATCCGCGTTGCAACCACTTCCACACTGCTGCGTGTATGCAGCGCCTTGAGATCGTGGCGAGTATTGGGGAGCTGCGGGTTAATTAATACCACCAGCGTGTGGTTGTGGTCGAGCGCGCTCAGAGCATAGAGCAGGCTCGCCACATAGCGGCCAATACCGGGAAAATGATCGTAGATGTAGCGGGCGTCGATGCCAATGCGCATAGAAACCATGTGCTGCGATACCGCTGGCTGCACTCCAGCACCGCAGCACGGCAGATTGCGTTTCATTCTGTTTACGTTATAACACTTCTTATGGATAATGTCGTCGTGCAGCCGGGGGCGCTACTGGCCGAAGCCCCAGCTACTTGTACAATCGAGGCTTTAAATACCGTTTTGCGTGGCTATGGCCTTTGCTTGCCGATCGCGCCGCTGCTGCCCGATTACACCCTCTGCGACCTTGTTTACGCCAATGCGGGCGGGCGGCGACGGCTGCTCCACGGTACGATCGTGCGCTACCTGCGTGGTGCCGTGTTCACCGATTTCGCTGTCGGCGGGCCGACCTTGAAACGGGCGACTGGCTACGGCCTACAGCGGGCGCTGATCGGCGGGAGTCTGCTCGATCTCACGCAGCTGCGGCGGCTGACCTTTAATTTGCAGCCCGTACCAGCGGTGCGATACACGTTCCTTTGGCATTGTGAGAACCCGGCACCGCTCTACCGCTTTGCGCAGACATTGGGCGAGCACAGGCTGGCGTTGGCGGCCCTGGCTTTTGTCGAAACCGATGCTGGTGCCTTTCTGCTGACCGAACTAGAGGGTGATGTGGCGGTGCTGGAGCGCCAGCAAGCGCTGTTGCTGCGCGATGCAGCGCTTGCAGAAGTACGGCAATTGTCGGCGGATGCGCCCTGGCAGCGCTGGGAAGATTTGGCGCGTGAACGACAGCACGCTGCGGCGGCCCTTGATCTGACGCTGCCACGGCAGAGCCTCGCGCCTTTTGTAGCGGAGATGCGGCGCATTGCAGCGCGCTACCGGCTGGCGCTGCGCTGCTGGGGCGATCTCGGCATCGGCGCGCTGACACTACACGCTGGGCCGAATGATCACCCCGGCGAGGTTACCCAGGCGCTAACCCTCTGCGCCGATCTGGCGCGCGGCTACGGCGGCAGTGCGAATACCGAATATACCACCGTTGCCGACGCGCGGCGCGATCGGCTCTGGTCGCTAGTAATGCCGCGTAGCCCACGAGCGATGGAGACAGCAGCGCTCTTGTCCGAGTTGGCCGCTATTGTTGGTGAGGGCTACCTTATCACTCGCCCCGAGGATCTCAGTACCTATGCTCAGGATGCCTCGATAGCGCAGCCAACTGGCCTGCCGCTCGCGGTTGCGCTGCCAGCAACACACCAGCAAGTTGCTGCCCTGCTGCAGCTTGCCGCAGCACACGCGCTGCCGGTGGTCACACGTGGTGCGGGCAGTGGCCTGGCTGGCGGTGCCCTACCCTCGCCCGGAGCGTTGCTCGTCGGCCTCTCGCGCCTTACCACGCTAACGATCGATCGTGAGCAGATGACGGCACGGGTTGGTGCAGGCGTGATCACCAGCGAGCTACAAACTGCTGCCGAGGCGCTGGGCCTCTTCTACCCGCCCGACCCGTCGAGTCAGATCGTTTCCACAATCGGTGGCAATATCGCCTGCAATGCTGGCGGGCCGCGCTGCCTTAAGTACGGTGTTACCGCCGACTACGTAGTAGCGCTCACCGCCGTGCTCGCCGACGGCCGCGTGGTTACGGTCGGCGATGGCCTGCTGGGCCAAAGCCCGGATGCCGCCTTGATGCAGTTGCTCATTGGCTCGGAGGGCACGCTGGCGTTGATCACCGAAGCTACACTGCGGCTGATCCCGCGACCGGTCGCACGGCGCACGACGCTGGCGCTCTTTTCCGATCTCGCCGCTGCCTGCGCGACCGTCGAGCGGGTGATGGCCGGTGGCCTGATTCCGGCCGGCTCGAGCTGATGGAGACACGACGATAGCGGCGGTAGAGCAATTTTTACAGCTGGGCTTGCCAGCGGCGACGGGCGCGATGCTGCTTTTGCTAGCCGATGGCGAGCCGGAAGCGGTGGACGCTCAGGCTGAGCAGTTGGCAGCGTTAGCCCAGGCAGGCGGTGCCTTCAGCGTGCAGGTGGCGCAAAACGCCGCAGAGGAAGCACAGCTCTGGCAAGCGCGGCGCAGCGTCTCGATCGCGCTGGCACGTATTCAGCCCAACCGGCTCGGCGAAGATATCTGCGTGCCGGTCGATCGGATCGCCGAATTTGTGGCGCGTGTAAAAGTGATCGCCGCCGCCACCGGGCGTCCGATCGTCGTTTTTGGCCACGCGGGCGACGGTAACCTGCACCCGAATATCCTTTTCGATAGCCGTGAGGCCGCTCAGGTCGAGGCAACGTGGCGTGCTGCCGAGGCGATCTTCGCGCTGGCGCTGGAGCTGGGCGGTACCCTCTCGGGCGAGCACGGCATCGGCACCCTGAAGCGCGGATTTATGGTACAGGCGTTCAGTCCGGCAGCGCTTGAACAGCAGCGCGCGATCAAGCGGGCCTGCGATCCGGCGGGCCTACTGAACCCCGGAAAGGTTCTGCCCTGAGCAGGTGCCACAGAATCGGTAAGCCACGGTGCGCCAGTACGTGGCCGTTCTGGCGCACGCCAGATTCAGGAACGGGTGTGTGCTGGTCAGTGGCGGCGGTGAAGCCACCACCACTGACCAGCACACATGGCTTTTTTAAAACTTTGGCTAAGGGCGCAGCACGCTGCGCCGTGTTAACGTCATGATCACCAGTGCGGCTAACCTCCAGATCAAGCAGATCCGCGCGCTACGCCAGCGCAAAGAGCGCACGACCAGCGGGCGCTACTTCATCGAGGGCGTACGGCTTGTCGGCGAGGCGGTTCAGCTCGCAGCCCCGATCGAGTTGCTTGTGGTGGCACCTGAGCTGCTACAGAGCGCTTTTGCCCAAGAACTAGTGGCGCAGCAGCGTGCGCGCGGCATGGCGCTGATCGAGGTCAGCGCCGCTGTTTTTGCCAGCCTCTCGCAGAAAGATGGCCCGCAGGGCATCGGCGCGGTGCTACGCCAGCGCTGGGAAAACCTGGCTGCGGTGCGCTTGAGCCGAACCCCTGGGTGGGTTGCGCTCGACGCAGTGGCCGATCCGGGCAACCTCGGCACTATTCTGCGTACCGCCGACGCTGTTGGCGTTGAAGGTCTGATCTTGCTCGGCGACAGCACCGACCCCTACGATCCCGCTGCGTTGCGTGGCAGTATGGGCGCTATTTTCGCCCAGCGCTTGGTACGCAGCGACTTCGCCAGTTTTGCCGCCTGGAAAGAAGAACACCGGATAGTCCTCGTTGGCACCTCAGATGCCGCCCCGACCGATTACCGCAGCCTGGTCTACCCACAGCCGCTGGTGCTACTGATGGGGAGCGAGCGCCAGGGCCTCAGCGGCGAGCAGCAGGCGCTCTGCGACTACGTTGTCAGCATTCCGATGCGCGGGCGCAGCGACTCGCTGAACCTCGCCGTCGCCACTGGCGTGATCTTGTACGAATTCTATAACCAGCTGCACTAAACCCCGCTTGCCGCACGATCCGCTGCCTAAGCATATTTGTGTAGCCCCATGTAGCTAAAAGGTACTACCTTTACAAAGTACTGGCGTTGTGTACAATAGGGTTACCGAAGAACGTCGTACGACAAGGTGTTGTACGGCTCGCAGTATATCGTTTTTGGCCGAGGCCGCCGCCCATCGTTGGACAGCGGATCAGCGCAGTACTCCTCATTTTACCGCATGGTGATCGGGTGTTTTGCGCTTGCTGAACACGTTTAGCCGCTACGTCGCGCTGAAGTCACTCAAGTACATGGAGTTAAACATGGTTGCTCACAAGGTGCGTCATCGCGCGCCGCGCTTGGCTGTCCTTTGCATCTGGCTACTCTCACTATTTGCTGTAGTAAGTGTTATGCCAATCGCTTCGGTCGATGCATCGGGCAGCGCTGTGCTGAACCGACCGTCGAATGGTGGCTATCGAGCGTATCTGGAGTGGCGCGACGATCTACAGATCGGCGGCATTGTACGCCACGGCACGATCTATGCCTTTGCCTTTGCTGGCGAGGAGATCGCGATCGGTTCAAGCGCGATGGGCATCGGCGACGGCGATGTGCTGGTGACGCCCCCCGGTGGCACGCAGTTCTCTTGCGACGACCGCGGCGGTGCTTCGACAACGTACGGGCGCATCTTTAACATTACGCAAGAAGAAGCTGGCCCGCTGCCAAATACCAACGGCTATGAACCTTGCGTTGTCACTGATAGCGAGACGACGGCGGCGGGCGATGGCATCTGGTCGTTCGAGTTCCGCAGCCCGCTCTCGATCGGCTATGGCAATGTTAATGACCACCCGCCACCGCTTGAGGTGGGCCGCCCCTGGGTGCAAAACACTGCTGGCCCGTGGACAACAGCGTGGGATATTACTGTTCGTGATGCGGCAGGCGCTACAGAAAATGGGCGCGCTTTTGCCTATTATTTGCCGTTGAACATGGGCAATAATGCCACGAGCCGCGTTCCGATCGCGCTGAATGCCCGCTTTTACGTGCTGACAGTGGATGGTTATGGCTATAACGTCGATCTGAACGGTGTCGATCCTTTTGGCACCATCCTTTTCTCCAATACCGAGGGTTTGACAGATAATGCTGGTCGCCCGATTTACCGCTCGCTGCAACTCGTCGGTGATAACCCCGGCTCGCTGCCGCCTGGCTTCGACTTCCACCCGCCAACTGAGCCAGACGACGCAGCAGCGCGCGATTTTACCAATAAAATCTTTTTTGAAGATCCTGATCCCGATCTCCCGTTGAATGCGCGGCTGCCGGGTGTACCGCCAGTCGGTGCGTCGACCGAGACCTGGCTGTTTGTCGATCCGCCGCTCGCCCCTGCCGAGCCGCGCGATTTTAGGTATACGCCAAGCGGCGCACCGAACCCGCTGAGCGGCACCTTCAGCTTCAATGTCGATGAAGAGCGCAGTTATGTGATCACGATCGATGCTAATAACGATGGCATCTTCGGCAATGCGAACGATCGTGTGCTGCTCGATCTCGCGACGATCGGCGCGAATACAACAGATTGGGATGGCCTCGATGCGAACGGGGTTGCCTTACAGCTGAACGAGACCGGTTATAACGTCTCGCTTGAGATCTATGGTGGCGAGGCGCACTTCACCTTCCTCGACCCCGAGAACAATCGAAACGGCTTTAGGATCGAACGGGTGCGCGACCCGAACACGACGACTTTTGAGTCCGATCCGTTTACGCTGTTCTATAACCATACCTACACCTATCGCGCCGGCGGCGTCTACGATTTCTCGCCTTGCGCCGCCGGTCAGACGCCGCTTCCGCCTCAATTTCCTCCGCCAAATAATCTGCCGGCGACGCGATGTTATGGCACGGCACCTGTGCCGGTTGAGGCGCGGCAGGGCGCGTCGAGCGCGGGTGGTGCGAGCGCCTGGTCGGGGAATTACGGCGATCGACGTGCGCTCGATACGTGGGTCTACTACCCCTCGAACGCGACATTGCTGATCACGCCCGTTGGCCAGATCGACGCCGATCTGGCGCTGACCAAGACGAGCAGCAACACCGAGGTGACACCCGGCGGCCCGATCAATTTTACTATTGTGGTTGTCAACAATGGTCCCGACGATGTCACGGCGCGCCGGTCTTCGATACCATGCCCGACTCGCTGCTTAATGTCAGCTGGACGTGTTCGATCAGCGGGGGCGGCGCTTGCGGCGCTGCCAGTGGTAGCGGCAATGTGCTCAGTACGACAGTCGACCTCGACAATGGCGCGAGCGCAACGTTCGCCATCAATGGCACGGTGCGCGCCGACGCCAACGGTGAGATCGTCAACAGCGCTACGGTGTCGCGTAAGGGCCGCGAGCGCGACCGCGACCCGAACAATAACTCGTCAACCGTGCGCGTTCCCGTCCGCCAGATCGCCGATCTCGAGCTGACGAAGTCTATTCTGACGCCGAGCCCGCTGGCGAATCAGCCGGTGACCTTCCTCATCGATCTTGTGAACCGTGGCCCGGCGGAGGCAACTGCGGTCGCAGTGCGCGAAGATCTGCCCGCTGGCCTGACGTTTGTTTCGGCCAACCCGGCGAAGGGCAGCTACGATAACACAACTGGTGTGTGGACGATTGGCACCATGGCGCGTGATGAGCGCACGACGCTGCAACTGACTGCCACCTGGAACGGCGCGGCGCTGAGCAACGTCGCCCAGGTGAGTGCCTCGGGCACCGAAGATATCGACTCGACACCCAATAACGATATCGCCACCGAAGACGACCAGGATAGTGCTACGTTGCCGCAGCAGTTGGCTGATCTGCGGTTGCAAAAAGTGGTGAGCGCCCCGACAGTGCCGGTTGGCGGTAGTGCTGTTTTCACCATCACACTCACCAACGATGGCCCGGCGACGGCGACCAATGTTGTGGTGCGCGAGCGCCTGCCCGCTGGCCTTCAGTACGTCGGCTCGACCGCCAGCCAGGGTAACTACGACCCGGCCCTCGGCGACTGGGCAGTTGGCACACTGGCGGTTAATCAGAGCGTCACGCTGGCGCTCGAAGTAACACTGCTGGACATCGGCCCCTTTGCGAATACGGCGCAGGTTAGCGCGAGCGACCAGGAAGACCCCGACTCGACGCCGAACAACGATAACCCGAACGAGGACGACCAGAGCAGCGCGACGATCAACGGCGAGCAGTCCGACCTGGCGATCAGCAAACGCGCGAGCCTGGCGCAGCCCACCCTCGGCCAGACTTTGATCTACACGGTCGAGGTGCGTAACGATGGCCCGAGCACGGCCAATGGTATCGAGGTTGTGGACCGCTTACCCGCCGGGTTAACCTTTGTTTCGGCGACGCCGAGCCAGGGTACCTACAATAATACGACAGGCCTGTGGGTAGTTGGCACGCTTACGAACGGCGCGCGGGCGAGCCTGGTGGTTACGGCAGTTGTCGCTCAGCGCGGTTTGTTGGAGAACGAAGCAGAGGTGACGAAGTCGGACAAACCAGACCCAGATTCACGCCCTGGCAATCGTGTGCCAAGCGAAGATGATATCGCACGTGTCAGGCTGCCCGCTACAGTGATCGATCTGGAGCTGCAGAAAGAGATTCTGGGCGGTGGCGCGGCTGTGCCCGCCGTCGGTGATCTGCTTACCTACCAGATCACGGTGGACAATGTGAGCGACCCGGCGGCGGATGCTACCGGTGTGCAGGTAACAGATCGCCTGCCACAAGGCCTGGTGTTCAGCGCGGCACGCCCGGAGCGCGGCAGCTACAACCCGCTCACTGGGGCCTGGGAGATCGGCAACATCGCGCGGGCGAGAGCGTCAGCCTCCAGATCGACGCGATCATTCGCAGCGCGGGCAGTATTGTCAACGGTGCCGAGGTCAGCAAGGCCGACCAGGTGGACATCGACTCGACGCCGAACAACGGTATCGGGCGTGGCGAAGATGACGAAGATCGCACAACGGTGACGGTGCCGACAGCGGTGACGCTGAGCCGCTTTAGCGCAGTACGCCAGGGCAGCACTGTGGTGGTGAGCTGGGAGACCGGCACCGAACTCGATAGCGCGGGCTTCCATCTGTACCGCAGCAGCGATGGCGATCGTAGCAGTGCGGAGCGGGTGACAGGTAGCCTGATCGCGGCGCAGGGCGAGGGTGGTGCCGGGGCGAGCTACAGCTGGCGCGATCTGAGCGTAGAACCTGGCACGAGCTACAGCTACTGGCTGGTCGAGACAACGCTGGCGGGCCAGCAGATCGAATATGGCCCTGTCTCGACAGCGGGAGACACCGCAGCCGAGACCTTCATCTACCTACCGCTCCTCCGGTAAACTTGTGCTTGCGGCGCTCAGCGGGTCGGGGTGTGGCATCGCCGCATCCCGACCCGCTGTTGTTATTCGCCCCAGAGCAAAATGGCGATCTCGGGTGAGACCGTGATCGACTGCTGCTCGTGCTGCAGGGTGACACCATAGGCCGGTGAGGCATCGCTGATGATGAAAGTAGCTCCCGGCACGAGCCCGTTGGACTGGAGATAGCGGATGAGATCGGTGTCTTCTTCGGCCTCTTCGACAATGCGCCGGATGGTATAAGGCACGCCGATCGGTGCCTGATCGAGGCGGATGCTGCCCTCGTAGCCCTGTGCTTTGCCCGGAATGGGGTTACCGTGGGGGCATGTCGTCGAGTTGTTGACTTTGGCCTCGATATACTCCTCCATCGTCGGCGATAGCGCGTGCTCAAGGCGCACTGCCTCCTCGTGAATAAGATTCCACGGCATCCCCATCACATCAACCAGAAAGCGCTCCAGGATGCGATGGCGGCGCACCATGGCCTCGGCAAGCGCAAAGCCATGCTCGGTGAGCGAGATCTCGCCGCGTGCGTCACGGGCGATCAAGCCCTTCTTCTCTTCAAGCTGATGCAAAACGTGGGTCACGGTCGGCGGCTGCACACCCATCCAGCGCGCCAGACGCGCGGCGATCACCGGCTCTTGACGCGCGGCAAGGTAGTAAATTACCTCTAAATACTCCCGCTCCTTTGGCGTCGGTTCGTC
Organism: Candidatus Altimarinota bacterium; assembly: GCA_012031775.1. Classification (GTDB taxonomy): domain Bacteria; phylum Chloroflexota; class Chloroflexia; order Chloroflexales; family Chloroflexaceae; genus JAAUTF01. The sequence continues at coordinate 19,783 of JAAUTF010000008.1, forward strand.
CGACCCGACAACGTGCCGCCGTCGTGGATGCGCGGTGGGCTCACGAGAAACGTCGCTCACGGGCTACTCCTTGTGTATCGCGACTCTGATCTAATAATCGTTCCAGGAAATGTGTGCTTGAATTATAGCTGAGGGGTGGGGTAGGCGCAACCGGCCCTCTACACTACGGCAACACAGCAAAAACCCGTACGCCGTCGTGGTTATAGACCTCGTTGAAACGCAGGTTGGTGGCGAAAAATTCAGCGCGCAGCGGGCCGCTCTGCGCACTGCGCGGGCCGAAGTACAGGTAATCGATGCCCTCACGCTCGATCAAGTCGATGATCGTTTGCTCTTGGCCAGCTTGGAATGTCGCGACGATGCGGCTGCGTTCCTGGGCGGCGAGTACATCGTCGAGCGAGCCATAGGTGAAGAGCACTGGTGGTGTGCTCATCCAGCGCCCGGCGAGCGTGAGCAGCCACCAGCCACCGTCGACGCCACGCTCGGCACCGGGGATCCAGCCAGTGGCATTGATAAGAAAGCGCGCGTCGGTGGGTGTATGTTGCGCAATCCAGTCGATCGCTGCAACATCGGCTGCGGTGGCGATGATCGTTGTCTCGGTGACGATCGACTGCGTCTCGCGCGCGCCCAGATGCTCAGGCCAACGATCAGCGCGCTCGCCAGGGCACCGATCAGGCGTGGCTGCTGGCTGGCGCGGCTAAACCAGAGGAAGAGCGCGGCTGCACCGCCACCGATCGTGATCGCCAGCGGTAGGAAGAGCGTGATAATCACCGAGTCGTTATTGATCAGGTAGATCGAGGGTAGCCTGAAGAGCCAGGGGTTGAGCAAGGTCAGCATACTTCCAAGGCCGATCAGCAGCCAGCTGCGCGCGCCGATCGCCCAGATGATCAGCAGCACACCGGCGGTCGGTAGCACATAGTTGAAGAGCCATGGGTTGGCGAAGCCGAAGATCAGCGCCACCCAGAGCACACAGATAAGCGTAGTGCGCGAGCGCCGGTAGAGCCCCCAGCCTGCGGCGAGCAGGGCGAGCGCGATCAGGTTGCGACCCTGGCCGAACCAGAGCAGGCCTTCGCTCAGCGCGTTATAGTTGCCCTCGATGATCAGGTTTTGCGGGCGCTCCACCGCCGGCAGCAAGGTGCGACGCGCGATTAGCGTCAGCCAGGGCAGCGCCAGAACCAAGGCCGCTATGCCTGTCCCTAGTAGGTCGAGCAGGCGCTGTGGCAGGGTATCGCCGTGCTCTGCAAGCGCTACCGCCGTCATCACCGCCAGCAAGGCTAGCGTAAAAATGAGCACCCGAAAATGGACGAGGCTGAGCCCGGCCAGGCCGATCGCCGCCAGCGCCCACCAGCGGCTGTCGCGGGTGTATAGGCCGCTGCCCCAACTGATGGCAACCGCCGGCAATATCAGCAGGCCGCTGAGCTGCGTATATCGGCCCCAGGCGACATAATAAGCTGGTAGAAAGGATATCAGCCCGATGATCAGGCCAACCACCGGTAGAACCGCAGGCCGCCGCCAGAAAAACAGGGCCAGTGCCGCGCCGGTCAGCACCTGCAAGGCACCGAAGACTTGGCCGCTCCACAGCACGAGCTGCGCAGTGTCGAGCCCGCTGAGCTGCTGAACGGCGGCGATAAGTACGTGGTAGCCCCAGTGATAGGGCAGCTCTTCTACCGGCAGGTAAGGCTGAAGCGATAGCGGTGCCTGGCCACGCTCAACGGCGACCTTGATCATCAAGATGTGGTGGACTGAGTCGACCCAGGCCGGCAGCGCCAAGTCGGCAATCTGGCGGAAGCGCGTCCAGATCGTGATCGCAAAGACAAGGAGCAGCAGCACGAGCGGCCAGCTGGGCCATAACGCTGGGCCGGTGCCCGCAGCCTCGCGCCAGGCCAGCAGCGCACAGCAGCCAACAAGGCCCACCGTCACTATCGCGAGCAGCGGTGTCGTCAGCTGCAGGCCCGCGAACGTGGCCCACTGATAGAACAGCGCAACCAAGCTCCAGCCGATGCCGCACCAGAGCGCAAAACGCAGCAGCATCGTTGGTCGCTCGCGCAAGATCAGTCGTTCGGCCAGATAACCCGGCCCGCAGAGCCAGATCAGCAGCAAGACCAGCATGTGGCCGGCGGGGGTGGCGAGTGCGACGAAAGCGGCGCAAACGCCGGCCACGACCAGCCCTTTGCGCGCGGGTGTCAGCCAGGACAGCGAGTTCGATTGCATCGAAGAGAGTTTCTGCTACAATGATAACGCGAAGCTGAGGTTACAGGTTAGAGCTTACAGGTTAGAGGTGTTCGGGGCTGTAACCTCTAACTTGTGACTGGTAACCTTCGTTTCGTATTCTTTCGCAGAAGGCCTGCACTCTGCGAATGTTCCTCAACACGCATGATACCTGTTAGTGCTCCCCAGCGTCTATTGTTCACCATCTGTTTGATGTTTGTGTTCGTATTCCCATCATCGCTGGCGGTGTCTGCTCAGGAACAGGGCGGAGCCGTCGAGATGCAGGTGACGCCGCTGTTCGGCGGGAACTATGCGCGCGGGAAGTGGCTACCGCTCTCTATTGTACTACGCAATAGCGGCGCGGCGACCGAGGTGCTGGTGGCGGTGAGTATCCCGAATGCTCAGGTTCGCAACACCCTGACGGTGAACCTGGCCGGGGGCGCTGAGCAGCGTGTTGTGCTCTACGCCGCGATGGACGATCAGACGCGTGAGTTGCGGGTGAGCCTGGAGCAGGGCGCTACCGTGCTGGTTGAGCAGCGCCTCGAAGTGCGCCCGCGCAGCGGTGAGCGTATCATGGCTCTTGTCGCCGAGCGTCCGCTACAGCTGCAGCTGCCCCTGCGCCAGGAGCTGTTCGAACTGCCCTTTCTGCCGCTGAACCAGCCGCTCAACGAGCTGCCCGATCAACTGGCCGGTCTCTCGAGCCTGGCGCTGATTTTCTTCAACGATAGCGATACCAGTGCGCTCACGCCCGCGCAGCTCGATGCTCTGAGCGCTTGGGTGAGCAGTGGCGGCCATTTGGTGCTCGGCGGTGGGCCGGGTGCCGAGCGTTCGCTGGCGGGTCTGCCACCCACGCTTGTCGCTGCTGCCCTCGGCCCGGAACGCGCGCTCGACACAAGCTTCCTGGGCAGCTATGCCGATGCGCCACCTCCTGCGCAGCTGAGCGGAATCACGCTTCAGCCGATTACCGGTACGCTCACCTTTGGCCCGAACGACGCGCCGCTCTGGGCCCAGCGCGACCTGGGCTACGGGCGAGTGACACAGCTGGCTTTCGACCCATCGGCGCTCGGTGCCTGGCCAGGCGGCCCGCAGCTCTGGGATCGCTTACTGATACCGCCACTGATCATCCGCTTGCCCACCGGTGTCGAATTTTCGCCAGATTATGCGCGCGAGCAGTTGGCAAGTGCCGCAGTGCTCAACTTGCCTACGGTGAACCTGCCGAACTCGACACCGCTCTTTCTGCTGCTCGCGATCTACACCATTCTCATCGGCCCTGGCATCGCGCTGCTGCTGCGACGCTACGATCGTCAGGCGTTGGGTTGGTTTGTTCTGCCGACAACGGCGCTGCTGACAGCACTGATCGCGCTTGGTATCGCCGTGAGCCTGCGCGCCGACGAGCGTGTGATCTCTTCGGTAACTTTGGTAGAGCAGGTTGGAGATACTGTGGCGCGGGCGCGCACCTTCACCGGCATGGTCTCGCCACGCGACGAGCTCGTCGCCCTGAACGCACCGGCAAGTGCGCTGGTGCGCCCACTGCGCGCGATCAGCGGCGGCTTCGGTAGCGTGGAAGGGTTAAATGGCGATATCGCGCAGCAGCAAGAGCAGTTCCCGGTGCCGATTGTGCCCTGGCAGCTCCGCGGGGTGTTCGGCGATGATCTCGTTGAATTTCCCGCCCTTGATGTGCAGCTCACTTTCGGGCAGGCCGCGATTCAGGCTGTGGTGCGTAATACCACCGGCCGTACCTTGAACGCTGTGGTGATCCTCTACGGTGAGCAGCTAGTGCGCGTTGGCGATCTCGCACCCGGCGAGCAGGTGGTGAAGACCTGGCCGCCAGCGTCGGGGCTGGGCGAGGGCTACCCAATCGGCACAGCGGCCAGCGCGATCGTGCTTGCCGATGAGCGCGAGGCGAACCTGGGTGTGGGCGGGCGGCTCACCCGCGAATTCCTGACGCGTCAGCAGCTCCTCGATGCCGCCGTCTCGCGTGGTAGCCTCGACCCTGCCGAGGGGCCGTTGGTCTTTGCCTTTCTCGAGTCAACACCGCTGGCGCTGGATTTTGCCGCCGACGGCGCAGCGCGCAACAGCACAACGTGCTTGCACT
>JAAUTF010000372.1 GCA_012031775.1 Candidatus Altimarinota bacterium
GGCGCGACTGGTCGGGTACGCGCACGCCGCCGTCGACCCACAATACATGGGCATCGGCCCGGTGCCGGCAGTGCGTCGCCTTTTCGACGCGACCGGCCTGAGCGTGAACGACATCGACGTCTTCGAGGTCAACGAGGCCTTTGCCGCACAGGCCTTAGCGGTAATCCGCGACCTGGAACTGCCGCCGGAGAAGACGAACCCGAACGGCAGCGGCATCTCGCTTGGCCACCCAATCGGTGCGACGGGCTGTATTCTCACCGTGAAAGCGATCTACGAATTGCAGCGCACTGGCGGGCGTTACGCGCTCGTGACGATGTGCATTGGCGGCGGGCAGGGCATTGCGGCAGTGTTTGAGCGACTTTGAGGAACAAAGGAACAAAGGAACGGAAGAACGGAAGAACGGAAGAACGGAGGGACTGAGGAGCAGGGGAACGGCTTGAAGCTAATTGATAAGCGTAGCTTTGTTCTCTAGTTCTTATGCTCTCTAGTTCTTTTGTTCTCGTAGGTGCATGGAGGCGTTTCGATGGGGAAACTCGACGGAAGAGTGGCTTTAGTCACCGGGGCTTCGCGTGGGATCGGGCGGGCGATTGTGCTGGCGCTGGCTGCCGAAGGCGCAAAAATCGGCCTCAACTTTCATACCAGCGAAGAGGCAGCGCGCGCGGTGGCCGACGAAGTTGCGGCGCTTGGCAGCACGGCGCTGCTCTTGCAGGCCGATGTGAGCGAGGCGGAGTCGGCGCGGGCCATGGTTAAGCGGCTTATCGATGAGTGGGGGCGGATCGATGTGCTGGTGAATAACGCCGGCATTACGCGCGACCGTTCGATGCGCAAATTGACCGATGACGATTGGCTGACGGTGATCACCAACAACCTGAACAGCGTCTACTGGTGCTCCTCGGCGGCTATGCCATGATGATCCAGCAGGCCTACGGGCGGATCATCAATATTAGTTCGTTTGTGGGCCAGGCGGGCAACTTCGGCCAGGCGAACTATGCTGCGAGCAAGGGCGGCATTATCGCGTTCACGAAGACGGCGGCGATCGAGTTGGCGAAATTCAACATCACCGTTAATGCGCTGGCACCGGGCTTCACACTTACGGATATGCTGGCAAAAGTGCCAGAGAACATTCAAGACCAGATCAAGGCGCGCATCCCGATGGCCGCTTCGGCGCACCGGAGGAAATCGCCAAAGCGGTGCTGTTCCTGGCTGCAGATGCCGACTACATTACTGGCCAGCAGATCAACGTAAATGGCGGCGTGTATATGTAACCAGACGCCGTAGGGACACAGCATGCTGTGCCTACGGTGTATCCTTTTCGTCGGGCTTCTGGGCGAGGTCGCTCCAGGCCTGCATCATCTCCTTACTAAGGCGCTGCTGGGTTTTGATCGCATCTTCGATGGCCTGTTCGGCGGAACCGCGCAGGCTACGGCTATAGTTCCAATTGCGCAGCACCACGTCGAAGGCCATGTCGGTACTGGTCGCAAGGAGTTCGTTCCAGGCGCGCACCGAGCGGAGGACGTGGTCTGTCGCTTCGTGATAAGGTGTGCGGGGCGTCTTCTGCTTCGGATCTTGTTCGTTCACTACGACAACCTCCCAGATAGCACTCGATACGGCTGAATGGTATCCCAGCGAGTTACAGCCGAGTTCCATGACGAGCCGCTGCTTTTCTCGCGGCTGCATCCGCCGCCGCAGCAGCGCCGTCTGTTGCGGCGGCCACGTGTTGCCGCAGCGCTCGCCAGCGCGTTCGAGTATCCGCTGACGTTGCTGAACGCGCCGGCGGGCAGCGGCAAGACGACGGCGCTCGCCACTTTCGTTACACAGAGCGGCTGGCCGGTGGCCTGGTGTCGTGCCCGGGCCGAGGACACGCCCGCGTTACTGTTGCGCCATCTCGTCGCCGCTTTCCGCCCTACCGTAACGCTGGATGAGTCGCAGATCAGCACGCTGCTTGGGCGTGACGACCTGGCGGGCGCGCTCGATCAATTCGCCAACCAGCTCGTTCTAACACTCCACGATGAAACCTTGCTGGTGCTCGACGACTATCATTTCATTGACGCTACCCCGCATTGCGCCGCACTTGTCGAGCACCTGCGCGCAAACCAGCCGGGGCGGCTGCATCTCCTGTGCGCCGGGCGCGTCGTGCCCACGCTACCAGAACTGATGCGCATGCGCGGCGAGACGTACGAGCTAGGGCAGACCGACCTGGCCTTTGACAACGATGAAGCTGCTGCCCTGTTTAGCCTGAACGATCTCCCCATCCGTCTGAGCTTGCCGAGTTGGTCGCGGTGACGCGTGGCTGGCCACTGGCTCTGCAGATGGCGCTCCGAGGAGAATTCAGGATGCAGGATGCAGATGCAGCATTCAGCAGCAGCAGCGCAGCGTTGAGCGCAGCCCCGGCAGCGCCACAGCCACGGTTGGCGATAGACGACTTTTTCTTCAGTGAGATCTTTGCGCTTTTGCGCCGGAATTACAGCTCTTGGTATTATACACTGCCGGGCTGCCGACCCTTGATCCCGCGCTCTGTGACGTCTTAGTGCCGGGGGGGGCGGCCAATGATTTGGTGCGCGAACTGGAGCGACGCCTACTTTTTGTCGAGCACGGGGGAACGCCGACGTCAGGAGTCAGGAGTCAGGAGTCAGGAGTCAGAAGTACTAGCGACTTCCCTGTGAGCAGGGCGCATAGGGGGGCTGAATTTTACCGCTATCAGCCGCTGTTTGCGGCGTTTTTGCAGCGGGAGGCGCAGCGCGCTGGTGTAGATGGGTCGGCGCTGCACGCGAAGTTGGCCGCCTATCATCGGGAGCGCGGCGAACAAGCTGCCGCACTAGAGCACCTGATAGCAGCCGGCGATGCGCAGGTAACGGCGCGCGCACTGGCGGATTTTGCCGCCGTGCTGCTGCAACAGAGCGATAGCGCCGAGATCAACGCCTGGATCGAGCGCCTGCCAGACGCTGCGCGTTCTCTGCCGCCGGTGCTTGAGGTACAGGCGGCGCTAGCGCGGCGCGAAGGCGATTTTGGCCGCGCGCTCGACGGCTACCGGGCAGTAGAGGAGCGTTATGCGGCGCTCGACGATCTCGACGGACAGATCCGCAGCTTGCGCGGCCAGGCCGAAGTGTACCTCGATACCGTACAGCCGGCACCGGCGGTGGCACCGCTAAACGCGCGCTCAGGCTGCTGCCGCGCGCACGACGCAGCGAGCGCGCAACCATTCTGCGTCTGCAGGCCGAGAATTGGGCCAATCGCGGGCGGGCAGATGTTGCGCTTATTCTGGAAGGTGCAGCGCGTGGATTAGAAGCCAGGAGTCCGGATCCAGGAGTTAGTAGTGTCAATGCGCTTGCGCAGCGCGGCAGCACCTTGCCGCCGCGCCTCTTGTTACGCAGCGGGCGGTTAGAGCAGGCGCGCGCGCAATTGGAAGCGCAACTGACGCTGGGCCAGACCCAAGCGGGTGCCGAGATAACCGAGCCAAATCAGGCGCAGCGAACGCAACACGCGATGCACCGCGACCCGCTGTTTGCTGCTCTCGCTGATCGACACCATGCTCGGTAGCGGATCGCGCGCCTTGGCGCTGGCGCGGCGTGGCCTGCTCGAAGCACAGCAGCGCGGCTCGCAGCTTACCGAGGCAGTCGCCGAACTACGCGTAGCGCATGCCTACCAACTTGTAGCGCCGCAAGATAGCACTGCCGCCGAGCAGCGTTATCGTCAGGCGCTGCGCCTCATCCAGCAGGGCGGTGTTGTACGAACGCAGGCCGAGGCGCATCTGGGCCTGGCGCTACTGCATGGCCACGCGGGCGATCTGCTCGCCGCCGAAGCCGACATGCAGGCGGCGCTGCGCATTAGTAATGCTGCGGGCGATGAGTGGACAGGCGCGCTTGCGCTGGTGGCCTTTGGTGGTGCGCTGGTGGCCTCTAGCGATGCGCGCGGCCCGGCTGTGCTAGAGCAGGCACAGCTGCGTTTCGAACGTGGCGGCGATACGTATGGACAGGCCGTTGTAGCGCTCTGGCTAGCGCTCGCCGCTTTGCGCGACGGCGACGCGCAGGCCCATGTTGAGCGACTCTTTACGCTTGTTGCCGCCCAGGGCTACCACTCGTTGTTAATCGCGCCGACATTGCTCGGCCCGCGCGACATGGCGATGATCGTGCCGCTGCTGCTTTTTGCGCGCACGCTTTCGGTCTACGCGGTGCAGGCGCAGAACCTGTTGCGTCAGGGGTTCCCTAGCATCGCCGCCGACGACATGGTCGATCATTATCATCCGGGGTACACCTTGCGCGTGCAGATGCTTGGCAGCTTCCGCATCTGGCGTGGCCTGCACGAGATAGCACCGCGCGAATGGCAGCGCGAGAAAGCACGCCAGCTCTTGCAGCTATTGCTCACCTATCGTGGTCACTGGCTGCAGCGTGAGCAGATCTGCGCTGAGCTCTGGCCCGAGAGCGATGCTGAGGCAGCAGAGCGCCAGTTCAAAGTGACGCTGAACGCGCTGAACATGGCGCTTGAACCACAGCGACCGCCGCGTGTCGGGCCGTTTTTGTGCGCCGCCAGGGCCTCGCCTATAGCTTTGCGCCCTCGTACGGCGTGTGGATCGATGTTGATGAGTTCGAGCTGCGCGCCGCCGCTGTGCTCGCCAGCGACGATGTTGAATTCAGCCGCCGCAATAGCCGCATCGCTGTGCAGCTCTACCGCGGCGAATATCTCACCGAAGCGCTCTATGACTCCTGGACACTCGAAGAGCGCGAGCGCCTGCTGGCGCGCTTTTTAGCGACAGCGAGCGCCTTCGCCCAGCAACTCGTCGACGCCGGTGACTACGAACAAGCGATACAGATCTGCGAGCAGGTGCTGCGCCGCGACCGCTGTTACGAAGAGGCCTACCAATCATTGATGCGCGCGCATGCCCGCAGTGGTAGCCGCTCGCAGGCGCTGCGCAGCTACGGGCGCTGTGTGCAAGCGCTCGACGACGAGCTTGGTATCGAGCCGCTGCCCGAGACGCTACTGCTGTACGACGCGATCAAACGCAATCAGGCGGTTTGACAATCTGGGCAAGAGGCGCGACACTATACAATGTGAAAATCGTAATTAGTAGTTGGTATATGCTGTTTACGTGTGTTTGTGCATAGCAAAACGAGTAAACATCCATTGCGAACTACTAGTACAGCTTACTAGAAGGAAAACAGATGGGTGTGATAGCACAGATCCACTTTTTGTTCGGCGAACGTGTGTTGCCGCTGCTGATTCTAGCCGGGGCAGTGTGGCTCACGGCCACCTGGAAGCCCGATACGGGGCGCACGCCGGTAGTGCGTATCTTGCCGATCCTGGTCGACATTCAGGTTACATTGGGCATCATCTACTGGCTCTACCTTGTCTTTAGCACTACCGGCGAGACACAGGCGCGTTATCTTGGGTTCCCTTTCATTCTGCACCCAATTATCGGTATCGCAGCGGCGGGCTTTGCGCACTATGCTGTCGGGCCAAAGAGCCCATTTAAGGCTATGGGCCGCTTTGCGCCGCTCGCTAGCCTTGGCGTGCTTTTGCTCTTTGTGGTGGCGGGTATTTTTGTCGGGATCGCCGCCTAGTGAGAGCGCAGCGTACAGAACTGAGCGGGCGCAGCGGGGTGCGCCCGCACGTGTTTTGTGCCTCAATGCAGATCAGCCTCCCGTCAGCGCCAGCTGAAACATGCCTTCATCGATATCCAGCCCTTCGCGCTGCCAACGCGCAGCTTCTTCAGCAATTGAATAGGCCTCCGCCAGCGTGACCAAACGAAATTGCAGCGCATCGCCGGGCAGCAGCTGTGCAGCCAGCGGCAGGTCGGGGCCGATGACAGCGGCGATCACCGGGTAACCGCCGGTGGTCTGAGCGTCGGCCATCAGCACGATGGGTTGGCCGTCGGGCGGGAGCTGCACGACACCCGGCACGACGCCAAAGGAGACGATCTGCGGCGGGCTGACGTACGGCAACGTTGGCCCCGTCAGTCGGTAGCCCATGCGGTTGGAAGTGGCGCTGATTGTCCAGCTATGCTCGTAAAACGCGGCGAGCGTCGCTTCAGCGAGATAGCCGTCATGCGGGCCGGCCACAACACGCAGCGTCGGTGTTGAACTGTAGGCGGGGCGATGTTGCAAGCTCCAATGAGCAGCATAGATGAATGGTCTAACTTCTGCATCCTGAATTCTGAATCCTGAATTCTCCAGCCCCAGCACATCTCCCGCGCGTAACGCCCGCCCGGCGAGCCCGCAGTCGCTGTTTGGCAGTGCCGTCGC
>JAAUTF010000373.1 GCA_012031775.1 Candidatus Altimarinota bacterium
GGCCGGCGCTGGCTGCCGCTGGCGTTTCTGGCCCTGCGCACCGCCATCGGCGTGTTTGCGCGGTTTGGTCGCGAGCAGAGCGACGCGCGCACCAGGGCGAACAGCCGCATGGTGGAATACATCCAGGGCATTCCGGTAATTCGGGCCTTCAACCTGGGCGGCGCGCGCCTTGGCCAGTTCCAGCGCGCACTCGATAGCTACCGCGTGACCAGCCGACGCACGACCACCGCCATCGCCCCGGCGTTTACGATCTTCATCGCTACTGTCGAGATCGGCTTTGCAGTGCTGATCTTAGTCGGCGCATGGCTGTTCAGCAGCGGGGCGCTCAGCGCTCCCGTATTCCTGCTGTTATTGGTGCTGGCGAGCGCCTTCTATGCCCCGCTGCTTGCGGTTGGCGACGCGATCGCCGTGCAACGCATGATGCAGAACAGTGTGCGTAATGTGAACGCATTTCTACGCAGCCCCTTGCTGCCCGAGGCGATCCAGCCGCAACAAGCCCAGGGCTTTGCTATCGCCTTTGAGAAGGTGTTCTTCGATTACGGTGAAGGGCAGCCAGTGCTGAATGACGTGAGTTTCCGCATTCCCGAGCGCAGCATCACCGCGCTCGTCGGGCCGTCGGGCAGCGGCAAGAGCACGATCACCAATCTGATCGCGCGCTTCTGGGATGTGACCGGTGGGCGCGTCAGCGTGGGCGGCGTAGACGTGCGCGAGCTAAGCGCCGACACCTTGCTCGGCATGATGACCATGGTCTTTCAAGATGTGTACCTGTTCAACGACACGATCGGGAACAATATCCGCCTGGGCAAGCCCACCGCCAGCGATGCCGAGGTGGAGCAGGCCGCGCGGCTGGCGCAGATCCACAGCTTTATCGCCGACCTGCCCCAGGGCTACGACACCGTGGTCGGCGAGGGCGGCAACACGCTTTCGGGTGGGCAGAAGCAACGTATCAGTATTGCGCGCGCTATTCTTAAGGATGCGCCGATCGTGCTGTTGGACGAAGCGACGGCCAGTATCGACCCAGAAAACGAGCAGTTGATCCAGCAGGCTTTCAACGCCCTGGCCGCGCAGAAGACCTTGGTGATCATCGCCCATCGTCTGACGACTATTCAGCAGGCCGACCAGATTCTGGTGCTGGAGGCTGGTCAGATTGTCGAACACGGCAGCCACGACACGCTGATAGCCAACGATGGGCTCTACCGACGCTTCTGGCGCGAGCGCGCGAAGGCACGCGACTGGAAGCTTGGTGCTTCGCTACCGGCTACGGCGGATAGTACCCATGCCTGAATTACCCTCTGTACTTGCCGCTCGGGTCGAACCTTGGTTTGGCCTTGAAAGCACCGTTACAGCGGTCGAATCGCTCTCGGCACGTTTTCGGCGCGTGCGCTTTGCCGGCGCACACCTGCAAGGCCGACGTTGGCAAGCCGGCCACGAGGTCGAGTTCCGTGTCGACGAGCGCGCCCTACGGCACTATACCCCGGCTTGCTACGACGCGGCGGCGGGCCTGCTTGATGTCATCTTCTTTCTGCATGGCAAGGGGCCAGGCAGCGCCTGGGCGTCTGGCCCCTTGCCGCAGGATCGAAAGTGCTTGTGATGGGGCCAGGCAACGGCGGGATGCAGCTGATGGCGGGCGATTGGCACCTGTTTCTCGGCGACGAGACGACTGTGGGTGTGTTGCACGCCATGACGGCGGTGCTCGCGCCGACCACGCCGGTACTGGGGGCCATCGAGGTGGCAGCCGATGAGCGCGGCACCGTTGCGTTATTCCTGTCGCGCCTGAATGTGCTGCCGCGCCGACCAATGCACGGCGCAGCGCTGGATGCCTGGCTCGCGGAAGTGACGCTGCCGCCGGGGCACGGCGCAGTTTACCTGCTGGGCCATGCCCAGAGCATACAGCGCCAGCGTGCAGCGCTGTTGGCCTGTGGGTTGGAACGAAAACATGTACGCTGCCGGGCTTATTGGGCCGATGGAAAACGAGGATTGTGAGGGAACTATATGACAACACATACGCCGTCGGCCCCCGCTGCATCGCGCGCGAAGTATCTGCTGCTCGCCAGCTTGTATATCGCGCAGTACCTCGGCATGGGCTTCTTCTTCACCGCGCTGGTCGCGATATTGCGCCAGCAAGGTGTGCCACTTGGGGCCACCGACGACTTGAGCATTAATCTGGCGGTCGGCGCACTTTTTCTGCTCTACAGCCCGACGGCGGCCGTGCTTTCGACCGTGATGATGGATAACGCTCGACCGACAGCGGCAGGGATGGATTTCACGCTGCAGTACTGTGTATATACGTTGGTTGGCTTTGTGGCGGGCGACGCAGGCCTGGGCTCGCCGGAGCGTTCGGCTACCCCGCCGTGGTCATCGGCTCTGCGGGTGCCGCCTTTGTCGCAGCATTGCTTGCCGCACTCCTGTATGCGCCCGCTGCCAGCGCAACCGACATGCCGCAATCGATCGCACCACTAGTTGAGCCGCGTGGCATCGAGTAGGGCGGGCTAGATGCGCGCGCGTCTGCACGGGCCGATGCACAGCTCTTCGCCCGTAAGATCGATGATGATGTTTTACCGCTTTACCGCCGGTCTCGGCGAGAATACACGCCGGCTTTTGCCTGCGCCATCCACGACGCACGCCACGGGCTCGATGAGCACTTATCGCTACCCCGATTTGACAAATATCGCAGGTTAGCACATACTAACTTGCGGCATTTGTGTTTAATAACTCGCTGCGCTAACAGCGCCCATCGGTTGCCAAGCCGCAGCGCGCCGACAGTCAGCGCGGCGCGCCTGTGCGCTCTGGCACAGGGTGGAGCCACCGCTGCGCACTTGATACCGAGCCAACGGCAATTGATGGCCCAGTGGCAGGAGTGCCGTTGTGAAATGGCCGCTTATCAAAATACTCAACCCTGCTATCGCCGAACAGGCGGCCATTCTGTTGAACGCTGCGGCGACCGCGCTCGGATCGGATCCGGATGCTGCATTGGTGGCACCGCTAGCCGGGGCGGTGGATGGGCGGAACTGCCCGGCGCAAGCCCTCCGTGCTGCCGTGGAGCGCTGAAATGGTGCAAAACGTTTGATACCCTTGCCGCTGTGACGAATCCTGGCAAAGCCGCGCCGACCCGTCAATCCTTGAAAGGAACTATTGTAATGGTGCGCCATATATGGATGCTGCTGATTGTCGTGCTACTCGCCGCCTGTAGCGGGCAGCAGGCCGCACAACTAGTCCCTTCGCCAAGCTCAGAGGTCGTGTCTACCCAAGCCCCCGTAGCGACAAGCGTGCCGGTTGCGGCTACCGACACCTCCGCTGCCGCAGCGACAGTGCCGCCCGCGCGACAGCGTCTGCAGCCCAGGCCGAGGGTGCTTGCGCAGCGGGCCAGCGCCGCTTTGAGCACGAGTTGCTTGCGGGCGAGGCAGTCTGCATTCCGGAGAACCCCGAGCGTATCATTGCGCTCGATATGGCTTCGGTGGAACTGACGCTGCTCACCGATAAGACTCTGCTTGCCACCAGTGGCTGGATCCTTAGCGAGTTGCCGTTACTGCACCCGCCCTTCGCTCCAGCGCTGACGACTGTGGAAGACGTGGGCTACCCCGCGAATCTGGAGCAGGTCGCCCTGCTCAAGCCCGACCTGATCCTCGCCGTGGGCGATACCAGCGTCGGCGCGACATCGATGCCGAGCAGGCGCGCCAGATCGCGCCGCTCGTGTTCGCCGACCCGGTGATCTACAACGACTGGAAGCTGGGCATGCAGTTCTGGAGCGACGTTTTGAACGTGCCCCGATCGCTATCAGGCGATGGAGGCTAATTATCTGGCCCGCGCCGATGAGTTGCGCGCGGCCCTCGGCGACACGATCGACCGCGAGGTCTCGGTGCTTGCCACCAGCAGCTATGGCGTCTCGCTGTGGATGCCCGACACCCCGCCCGGTGCCATCCTGGCTGATGTTGGCCTGGCAGACCGGCCTCACAACGCTTCGTCGGCGAGGAAGCTGTTGCCGAATACACGATGGCTCAGTATGTCACGATCTCCACCGAGCGCCTAGACCTCGCCGACGGCGATGCGATTTTCTACTTCACCTACGCGTCGAGCGACCCGGAGATCGCCGCTACAGAACGCGATAGCTTGAGCGCCTTCGAGCAGCAGCCGGTCTGGCAGAGCCTTGATGCTGTGAAAGACGGTCAGGCCTTTCGCGTGCCCGAGTACTGGTGGCGCTCGCAAACGTACCTGCTGGCGAACAAAGTGCTCGACGACTTGTTCACCCATCTGACCGACACCAGCGCGACGACGTCGGTGCTTGAAGGACAACCGTGATGTAGTGCGGGCGCGTGCCCGACCTTTAGAAATGGAGCTACCCGATGATGCCCCATCTCTCACCCGCCGCCACTTTCTTCGCGCGCCCGCTGCGAGCGGTGGGGCCGTGCCGACCGCATCTTGGTGTTCGACGAGAGCCTCGTATGCTGAAGGGTATGTCCGCCTCTGGCGGACGCCTGATTGTGGCAAGCTACAGCGCGCATATACCTGGAAACGACCTTCTGCCGCGCTGTACTAGTTGTGGAGCCGGGCGGCACCAGGAGCTGCTGCGCTATGGCGGCAAGTACGCTACAATGTGGGTGGCCCAACTGTGGGCCACGGCTTGGCGGCTGGCACCTAGTGTCGCTCCAGCCGGTGAGTAACCTTTGACTCTCGACGATGTGGGAGCGCGCTTGCTCCCGCGCTCTACCAAGGATTGCCGCATGAGCCCAACAACGACGATCGATTGGCAGCACTGGCTCCAGCGCTGGGACGAGCAGCAGACGCGCTATCTGCCCGAGCGCGAGGAGCGGTTTACCGTGATGCTCGACGCGCTCGCGGCCCTGCTGCCGCCCGATTTTGTGGCTCTCGATCTCGCCTGCGGGCCGGGCGCGATCAGCCAGCGCCTGCTTGTACGCTTTCCGCAGGCATGCACCATCGCGCTGGACTACAACCCGGTGCTGCTGCACCTCGGTCGGCAAGCCCTCGGTACGATGGGCGGTCGGATCAGCTGGCTCGCCCAGAGCCTGAATGAGCCGAGTTGGACTGAACCGGTGCAGAAGGCTCTTGCACAGCTTGGCCGCTCGCAGTTCGATGCAGTGCTGAGCACGACAGCGCTCCACTGGCTGCCGATCGGGCAGCTGACGCAGGTGTATAACCAGCTCGGTGCCCTCGTGCGTTCGGGCGGCGTTTTACTTAACGGCGACCATATGGCCTACCCGCCGTCGCTGCCCGTGTTCCGGCAACTGGCCACTGAGCATAGCGCGTTGCTGCGCCGGGTGGCATTTGAGGAGCAGGGCGGTGAGGACTACCGCCAGTGGTGGGACGCCATTACTCAGGGCTGGCTGGCCGCCGATCCCTCGCTTCAGCAGCTCTTCGACCAGTACCAGGCGAACGAGCGTGGGCGCAACCGCAGCTTCAGCGAGCCGATCGAGTTGGTGCATCGGGCCGCCCTGATCGATGCCGGCTTTACGCAGGTTGATACGCTCTGGCAGCGCTACGACAACCGTGTGTTGCTCGCCGTCCGGGGGCAGTCCCTGGAGCCGGTTCAGAACTGAGCCTGTGCATATCTTTTTACCACTATAGCGCTGGTGTGCACAACTCTACGCGCTACAAGCTATCGTGGGCTCCCCGGTCGCCCTTAAGGGGTTCGGCTTCTGGACAGCATACGTGCAAGTTCGATGAGTCTAAACACTGGCTCACGAGGGCCGTTTCCACTTAGACATGGTGCGCCAGTAGGTGACCGTGCTGGCGCATGCCAGGTTCAGAAACGGGTTGGTGCTGGTCAGTGGTGCAGTGCAGCCGCCACTACTGACCAGCACCAACGGCTTTTTAAAACTTTGTCTTAGCGCGCTGTAGTCGGCGAGATGGCCTGGTGATTGCGGCGGGTCTCAGCGCAGCAGTGGGCCGAGCCGTTCCGAGGCAATGGCCGCTTCGACGACATCGGCAAGCCGATCATATGGATCGCTAGGCGAGGAAGTGGAGTTATTGCCCGCCCATCCCAGGCTAGCGAGCCAGGCGTAGCGAAATGTTGCACTGGCGAAGAGGCCGTGGACATAGCAGCCCCAGACTCGACCATCCAGGATGTAGGCACCATCTGGCGTCTCAGCCTGGCCGTGGCGGGAGCACGAGCGCTGGTGGATGATCGCCCGTGCGGTGCCAGTGTGGCCGTGTGAATTCCGTAGCCGCCACCGGCACCGCCGGTGCCAGGTACGGTGTGA
>JAAUTF010000374.1 GCA_012031775.1 Candidatus Altimarinota bacterium
CGACGACGGGCAAGGCCAGGCTGACGATGTCGGCGGCCAGCGCGAGGCCATTCGTCCAGTTCAGGCCGTTCTGCTGGATGTCGTAGAGATCGTAGGCGATAAAACCGATGTCGATGGCGCTTTCGAGCCAGTGTCCGGTAGGGTCGACATTGGTGACCGGGTTGTTGTTAACGTAGCTGTAGCGGTTGAGGTCTTGCGGGTTGGTGGGGCCGCTGCTGCCCTCGCCCTGCCAGGACTCACGCGCTGTGCTATCGCTCGGCCAGGTCGTCAGCGCCGTGCTCCCCGGCACGATCGTGTCGGCAGACAGGAAGCGCCCGATGGCGGGGTCGTAGTAGCGTGCGTTGTAGAACAGCAGGCCGGTGTCGTCGAGGTACTGGCCGGTGAAGTTGCGCTTTGTCTCCGGTACCGCGCCGCTGCGTCGCTTGCCCCAGGGGTCGAACTCCTGGCTGCCGCCGCCCGCCGCGCCGATCAGCTTGACACTACCCTGGTGGTCGGTGTAGAGCATACTGACGGTCTGCGTGGTGCCGTTGAAATTGCGCACTGCCACCGTGCGTCCGTTCAGCGTATAGTAACGCTTACTCTCGCCGCCGATCACCTCCTCCCACAGCCCTTCCAGGGAGATCGTTGTCACCCCACTGCGCACCTTCTTCACGCGCGCGTCGTCGCCGTTGTAGTCATAGCCCTCGACAACATTGTTATGCGTTATATGGAGCGGGAGATTCTGCGGCATCCAGCTGATGCTGCGCCCGCCGCCGCTAGTGAGGTTACCGTTCTTGTCGTAGCTATAAGGCTGATTGTTGAATTCGCGCAGCTGGTGCGGGCCGCTGCCCGTTCCCACCAGGCTTGACCCATATTTCGCCGTGACGCCGGCGTTAAAGACCATGTTGCCGATGGTATCGTAGCGGTATTCGCGGGTTGTGCCCTGCGTCCAGAAGCGCAGCCGATCCCGATGATCGTACTGGAAGGTCTCGTCCTGCGTGCCCTTCTGATCGGTGATACTGGTGATGTTGCCGACCTTGTCGTAGCCGTAGGTGCGATAGTACGTGCTGTCCGGGTCTGCGCTTGTGCCGACCTGAATGCCCGAGAGCCGCATCAGCGGTGCCGCATAGCTCCAGCGCTGCTGCGCGCTGTTGCGGAAGGTCTGCTGCAGCGGCTGATCGAGCGCCGTATACGTCGTCGCCCGGCGTAACAATCGGTGCCAGCGCTATTGAGGCAGACGGCGGTGGGTCGCCAGGCGGCATCGTGGCGGTAATGCACCGTCTCAGCGCCGCCAAGCGCATCGATCGCGGGGTAGGTGACGCTTTGCAGGCGATTGGCGCGGTCGTATTTCCATGCGAATACCCGGCTCCCACTCACCCCATTGATGGTATGGGTAGCCTTTTCGACATTGCCACGTTTGTCATAGGCCCAGAGCGTCGTGGTGCCGTTGAACTCCATTTTGGTACGACGGCCCTTGCCATTGTTGCCCGCCTCACCTGTCACATAGGTGTCATAACGATTGACCGTGCCGAGGTATTCATTGTAGCTATCGAGCGTTGTTACCCCGGTATGCGTCCAGTGGTGAAAACGCCAGTTGCGCCCGCTGCCCAGGTTGATCGTGCGTGTGCCGTGCGTTTGTGGGACATTCTCTTCGGCCACATACAGCCGCGCCCGCCCCAGGCTATCGACCGTCATATTGATGCGGTACCAGGTATTTGCCTTGACGGTGCCGATCAACGTCCCGGCGGGCTGAAAGTTAGTCCCATCGAGCGTGTATTGGCCGGTGATGCTGCCATTCGAAACGACCACCTGCGCACGATGGTACGGCGTTCCTGACGCTTCGATGCCAAAGGTCGCAATAGCATTCGTGCGATCAACTTTGAAGCGTACAAAGACGCCGTGTCAGGCTTGATGGCATAAGGCTGGCGGTAAAAGTTTGTACTGTAATCGCTGCCGGTACCGCTTGCCGTTACCACTCCGCTGCTCACGCTTGTGCGCGCAGTCCAAGCCCAGTTCGTCGTGTTCTGTGCGTCGAAGCCATCGCTAAAGGTGGTCGTGCCGTTGCCTTGCACTAGGCGATGGAGCAGCCGATTCTCTTTATCGTAGGCGAAGGTCGTCACCCGTTGCTCGGCGTTCACCTGGCCGACCAGGTTGCCATTCGGGTCGTAATCGTACAGCCAGGTGCCCATATCCGGGTCGACCTGCCGTACTTTGCGCCCAAGACTATCGTAACTGAGCGTCGAGGTATTGCCCAGGTCGTCGACCACCGAGCTTAAGAGATCGAGCGGGCTGTAGGCGTAGCGTGTATTGGCGTACTCCACCCAGTTCGTAGTGTAAGGAGCAGCACATGTATAGCCCCAGCCGCAATTCCCGCTAAATTCCAGCACATCGGTGACACGCCCAAATCGTATCTGTGCGCTGCTGGTGCGGTGGCGAGTTGGCGTCGGTGATGTCGTGATAGCGTAGCTTGCTGGTGGCATCCACAATGCCATAGCGGTGCAACGCGTAGGAGCCATCCGGTGCAGTGACTTTGCTTTCGCGGCCCAGCGCATCGTACGCGGTCACTGTTGCATTGCCAAAGCCGGTTGAGGTCGGGACATATTTGTAGAAGTCCGTGTCCTGAAACTCATCGCGGTAAAATGGCTGGCTTTGCTTGACAACACGACTAAGCCCATCATAGGCCGTGTTGGTAACAATATGCTGCCAGACACAACAGCCGCCATTAATCTGTGAGGTTGAACTCTCGCGTTTTGTCTGGACTTTCCGACCCAACCCATCGTAGAACAGCGAGGTGACGCGGGATGACGTGCTGCCCGCCGTTTCGCGCTCGAAGATTGTATAACGGAACGGCGCGCTCGAGCTCGCCCAGTCTTTGTACTCCACGACAACACTGGGATCGCCAGCGGGGTCATCGGGCTTTTCGAGCGTGGCGAGGCGGCCAAAGCGATCATAGCTTGCGCGGGTACGCTGGTTGTTCGCGTCCGTCACCGCGACCAGGGTACCCATGTGGTAATCGTATTCAGCCTTCTCAACAAGGCCAAGCGGGCTGACCACTTGTGTAGGAAACACACCGCGATACGAGTCATAGGTGGTCGTTGTCGTACGCGTGCCAGTTGTGGGCAGGCCACTCGCCTGCCAATCATAGTTCGCTGAGAGCTTGACCCAACCAGCGGTATCGTAGGTCTCTCCGCCGTTTTATTGCCCACTGCATCATAGGAATAGCGCTTATCCTGTCCAAAAAGCGTCACTTCGGTCACGCTTGTCTGGAAGGGAACGGTCGAGCTTTTGAACTCGCGCGTCAGCAAGCCGCGATTGCCCAGGACTCCCTGGCTCGTGACGTGTTCATCGTAGAAGCGCTGGCTGTGAGCAAGGTAGTTCCCATTCCCATCGAGGATCGAGGTAACACTATTGCGGTCGACGATATAGCGCCCGGTTTCGACACTGCTGTCCGTGGTGTCACGCTTCGCGTACCCATGCGACGTCACACGCACAAGGGTGCCGCGATCGAACTCTTTGACCCCAAGCAGGTTGCCATAGCTGTCAAGTTGGCTATGATCGCGGGTACACGTTGGCACAAAGCATGGATTGAAGTAATACTCCATGCGGCGCGTGCTCGGTATCGTCCCGCCATCGAGCATGATCTCTTCGACCGCACTCTCATAACTAAAAGCGCGCCATAAACCGGTCACAGGCCGTGTACTATACTCAACTGGCCCATGTTCATAGCTATGAAGCGTCTCTTGCAACTCTGCGCCAGCGCTCGAATAAACTTCACGCTTGTATGCTCGCCCCTTGAAAAGTTCGCTTTTCAGGAGTTGCTTGAAGCAAGTATCGCCAGTAATAGCTGTATGAGGCCCGTACCCAGCGGGCTTACATCCTGCGTCCCCTTGATAGAAGTAATGCGTTGTCTTTTCACCCACGGTAGGCTGGCTTGTATCCGTTGCATAGATCTCCGATGTCCAAGCGTGACCACGAAACTCACTGCGTAGCGGCTGCGCAAGCGCCTGGCTATATTTGTAGTTTGGGGCTGTGGCAGAGCCTTCGACAAAGGAGTTGTAGTAACCGGTTGCTGTTGTAGGGTATTTCCCCGTACTCAGCCCCTGGTTTTGATCGAGATCCGTTCCAAGATCGTTGAGCCGTGCTGGGCCATACGCATATGTCCAGACGAAGCTGTCCCCGATGCCATCAGTTACCGACTTTTTCGTCACCCGGTGGCGATTCTCAAAGTAGTGCCGGTTAAAGACTTTGCTTGTATCGGTGATAAGCGCCAGATGCTCATAGTCAAAGGTTATTGTTCCACCTTGACCATTATCGACCGTGCGCAGCCGATTCCAGCCATTGGCTGCAAAGCGCCCTGTGCCGCCGTTGGTATTATAGGTAAAACTGAGCTTCGGGAGCGGATCTGTTGACTCACCGCTGCGCAGATTGAGCGTCTTACCGTATTGGGCGATCGATTTCAGCGTTAGCTTGTGTTTTGCAGAGTTAACAGGCCCCCACAATCCAGGCGTACAATTTTGTTCTCCTAAACTGCACTGGTGGCGAAAGTCGGAATAGACACTGTCGCTCGAGTTCGGGTGATACTCAAGCCGATACTCCCGCACCTGATCCCAGGTCGTCGGAGTCGTATTAACACGTTTGCTCCAAACCTTGATACTTGTAAGTTGCCGCGTCTGATGTAATGGCCCGACAATAGCGCCAGTTTGTTCATTGGGATTAGCTGCGTCACCCGGATTGTCAAGGCTACGACCTGTGGTTGTAAATGTCACGCGGTAAATGTCGGGGTTTGTTGCACTGCCCCAGGTAACCGTTTCGAGCCATGCTTCCTGATCTACGACACCGTTTGGAAGTGATGTACCACACCCTGTACCGTAGTGAGCATTGCGTAAATAGGTATAGTTGATGACATTGTCATGCGGATCTTTCACCTTTGTAAGCAACCAACGATAGGGTTCGAAATATGCACTCCCATACCCGCCCAGGGTACACTGCTCCCAGCCCCACCAGAGATCCTCGGCGAATTCGTAGCGTGTCCCGCTCTTGTCCCAGATAATCCACTTGAGCCGCTTTAATGCAGCACCGCTATCCTTCGCTCCGCGAGGACCATTGGTTCCCACCGGGTTCGCGAATGAGCTCTGTACATTTGAGTTAATCGTATATACGGCACGAATTTTGAGGTGACTCTCATCTGCTGTATACCAATTCCAGTGCGTTGGATCGCCAACATCCCCACCACCGGGGCGTGCGCTACCGCGTACCACCGTGTAAGAGCGGCCATTAATCGTGAGCGCATAGTAACTTGCCTCATCACCTTTTTCGATATGCAGGCGGTTGAAGCTGATCGAACCGGTCTCCAGCGTCCATCCCCAGCCCACCCATCCAGCCTGATGGGAATTATTCCAGCCATTACTATCGGTTGCCGATGAGTTGTAGGTCAAGTTCAACTGCGGTTTCAGGCCGCCCGGCCCTGCTGGTACATCAAGCGGGTAATCGAAGCTTGCTGCTCCGGTAAAGGTGTCAACTTGCCAACCCTTCACACTTGGCAGGTACGCTTCCGAAGGCGAGGAGCCGTCATTAAGTTGGAAGGCGCTGAAATGATCGACACGCGTCGTCACTGTACCCGTTTCGACGTCAACCACAGTCGGCAAAGGAACCCAGCGCGACTGATCGGCACCCTTGGTGTCGTCCCACCAGAAGAGCGTTAGCCGCAAAGGGTTGATGCCCAACACAGCCAATTGTTGCGGCGTAAATTCAACCGTAAGGGTGAGCGGTTCGCTAAATTGGTGAACATCCTCACCTTGTAGGTCAGTTGCATGGAGATGAAAGACCTCAAAGCCCCGACCGAAGCCAGCAGATGTGTCAGGCGAGCGCTCCTCAGCAACCGTAACTGAGGCATCATGCTCTGTTTTGGTGCGATAGTTCAACTCTAACGGCTCGGTATACGTATCGCTTGCGAATACCGCTTCAACCCGGCCGTTGGGACTCTCGAGCGTCGTTTCTTGTCCTGGCACAAAGAGCACCGAGGTACCATCAGTGATGACGCTGGTGCTCGAGATAACATCCGAGTCGCTCGGGAGAGTCGCGGTCGGGCTGCTTGTCGCGGTCGGCAGCACCGTGGCAGCGAGTTCGGATGGCGTTGCATCAGGCGAAGCGGTTGCGGTAGGTATATCGCTCGTCGGCGACTCGCTAGGAGGTGCGTCAGTCGCACTCGGTACCAGCTCTATCGTTGGCTTG
>JAAUTF010000375.1 GCA_012031775.1 Candidatus Altimarinota bacterium
GGATGTCGGTGGTCGCATCGTCGGCGATGGTGTTGTAGCGCACATGCGAGGAGGCATAGTGCTGCTCGCTGAGCTTCCTGTAGTACTTGCCGACATACCTGCTGCCGTCGGGCTGCTGGCTGGCCGGGCGGATTTCCGCGGTATAGGGCCAGGCCCAGTCCTTGGCGTGCGGGGCGACGAGGAAGCGCCACACGCGATCGCGCATCTCGATCGCGGGCAGCTCAAGCTCTACAATGGCAGCTTCGACACCTTCGTGCGCGTGCGTTCGGAACACGCGGCGCAGCAGGCGGCGCTCGACGAAGAGATCGCGCTTGCCGAGAGCTTGGGCGTTAACTCTACACCTAACTTCTTTATCAACGGCACCTTGATCCGCGGCGCGCTGCCCTTTAGCACATTTCAACGCGCCATCGATGAGGCGATCGCCGCAACGCCGTAGGGATGCAGCATGCTACACTCCTACGACGTTGCCACAATGTCTCTAAAAGTCTGCACTCGGATACCATGTTGCCTCGGGGGTGACGATCGGCTCCGGCGCAGGGCCGGTGTCCGTCCAGTTCTGGCTCTCGAGTGTCATCGGTACCTCGGCGATGGCCATGTCGTGGGTGCAGAGAATCTGGCAGGAGAGCCGTGCGCTACCGAGCAGGTCACGCTCACTGAGCTTTTCGTGTTCGGCCTTAGTCATCGTTTGCGGCTCGCCCTCGGCGAAGACCACCCGGCAGGTTGTACACTTCGCGTGGCCGCCACAGCGGTGGCCAATCGCTATGCCGGCCGCTTCGATCGCCAGCACCAAACGCGTATCTTCCGTTACTTCGATCGTCTTCCCAGCGACACTGACTGTTGGCATAGGGAACTCCTGTTTTTGAGAGTACAGGGTACACGGTTACGGTCGTTGATGTGTAGCGTTGCCTGCCATCTGTGACTGTAAGCTTGTAGCCTTCATATGTAGTATACTGCGTGTTTACTCTTTTCTCCTGCACGAGCACGGTGTTGTGATGCACGTCGAGCGGTTTCTTCACGATCTTGCAGTTGCATCGGTCGCACCCGACGCGACAAACCAGTATGCAGTCGCCGGGCCGCCCGGCAATCTGACGCGCCGCACGAATCTGCGGCTTGCATTGGCAGAGGCATTTGATCACCATCCGATCTGCTGCTGATCGGCGAGGCACCCGGTTACAACGGAGCGCGGCGCACGGGTGTGCCCTTCACCAGCGAGCGGATCTTGCTCGCAGGCCTGCCGTCGCTGGCGCAGTTCGGCACCTTGCGTGGCTATCGCTGTGCCACAGACGATGGTCGCTGTTCCGCAGAGCAGACGGCGACACTTGTCTATCGCGAGATGGTGTCGCTTGGCCTATATCTGGCCGGGTGGAACGCTATCCCTTTCATCCGCATCGGCTCAATAGTGAGCAGAGCAACCGCACGCCGCGCGCTACGGAGCTGCGCGCGGGCCTGGAATTTCTTGCGCGCTTTATCGCCTTCTTTCCACGCGTGCCCATCTTCGCCATGGGCAATTGTGCTGCACGCTCACTGGAAACACTCGGCATCAAACACGTGCGCCTGCGCCATCCCGCCCAGGGCGGCGCACGCATCTTCGCCGCCGGTCTGCGCGAGGCGCTGGCTCAGCAGGCCGTCGCTCGAGATGCGGTGGAAGAGCTAGAACGTCAGGTATAATCAAGGCGCATGATACGAACAGTTACTGCAACGCGCTATGTCACCCCGCTGCGCGAGGGTGGTTCCTTGCCGGCGTTGATCGAGGCCGACGACGATGGATTGTATGTGCTCAAGTTTCGGGGCGCGGGCCAGGGGCCGAAGGTGCTGATCGCTGAATTGCTTTGCGGTGAGCTTGGGCGTGCGCTGGGCCTACCGGTGCCGGAGATCGTCTTTGTCGAGCTCGACCCGGCGCTTGGCCGCAACGAGCCCGATGGCGAGATCCAGGATCTGGTGGAGGCGAGCGGCGGTTTAAATCTGGCGCTCGATTTTTTGCCCGGTGCCCTTGCCTTCGATCCGCTTAACCTCGCGGCGGTCGATCCCGACCTTGCCTCCGCCATCGTCTGGTTCGATGCCTTTATCACCAACGTCGACCGCACGCCGCGGAATACCAACCTGCTGCTCTGGCACCGTCGCTTGCAGTTGATCGACCATGGCGCGGCGTTAATCTTCCACCATACCTGGGCCGACTACCAGACGCGAGCGCTGAGTCCGTTTGCGGCGATTAAAGACCATGTGCTGCTGCCCGCTGCCGCCGACATTCGCAGTGCCGACGCGCGCCTGGCTCCGCTGGTGATGCCCGATCGTATCGCCGCGTTAGTTGCCCTGCTGCCGGATGTCTGGCTGGATAATGGGGCACCATTTGCCGACGCCTCAACACAGCGTGCGGCCTACGCCGATTTCCTGAACCGCCGTATTCGCGCGCCGCGCGCCTTTGTCGAGGAGGCTCTCAATGCCCGCGCGCAGCGTGTTTGAGTATGCCGTGTTACGGCTAGTGCCGCGCGTCGAGCGGGGCGAGTTTCTGAATGTGGGTGTAATTCTGTTCTGCCGCCAGCGGCGCTTCCTCGATGCGCGTTATCAGCTTACGCGAGAACGATTGCTGGCATTACATACCACGCTCGATGTTGAAGCGCTAGAGGAACAATTGGCGCATGTGCCGCTGGTTTGCGGCGGCGGGGAAGGGCGCTGGCCGATCGGGGAGTTGCCCACGCACGAGCGCTTCCGCTGGCTAACCGCACCGCGTAGTAGCGTGCTCCAGCCCTCGCCCGTTCATAGCGGCCTGTGTGAAGACCCGCAGCAGGCGCTGGAGCAGTTATTTGTCAAAATGGTTTTGTGAGGCGTCGGCACGAGCAGCGCAGCCTGCTGCGCCCGGCAGGAGGGAGCGCAGCCTGCTACGCCCTTACAATTCGGCCAGGATGCGGTTCACCATCTGGTGGACGGCGAAACGCGCGCGGCCCAGGTTGCCGTCTATAAGCACACCCATCACGGCGTAGTAGCCGGGGCTGACGATCTTAGCCAACAGGGTGAGATCGTCGGTGCTGATGATCATCTCGTTGGCGAGGCCCGCGCCGACGTTGGCCGAGGTGAGCGCTGCCGTCGAGGCGAGCGCCGAGAGTTCTGTCTCAATAGTTGCCAGATCGACGGGCAGTTCTTCGCTGCTGGCGACCATATCGACGTGCAGGCCGTCGGTGCCGACCACACCGGCGAACTGTGCGCCGTCCACTCGCTCCAAAGCCTCGTACAGAATGTCGGTCATGCTCATTGAGAGGCTCCTGTTCTCAGTTGAACCGCGAAGGTAAAATGTATGTCTCTGAGGCGAACGCTAGGGACACAGTACGCCGCGTCCCTATAGCTCGCGTCGCCTTCGAAGGCCGAGCCGAGGGTGTCGGGGTCAGCCCATTCCAGATCACCGCCGGTAGGCAAGCCGCGCGCCGGGCGGGTAATGCGCAGCCCCAGCGGGGCAAGATCTTTCAGCAGCAGAAACGCCGTCGCCTCGCCCTCGGTATTAGGGTTCGTGGCCAGAATGACTTCGTCGACCGGCTCGCTTTTAACACGAGCGACAAGTTCGTCGATTTTCAGGTCTTCGCGGTACACCCCTTCGAGCGGCGCGATATGCCCATGCAGCACGTGGTAGAGACCGCGATAGCTGCCGGTGCGCTCGATGGCCAGTACGTCGAGCGGCTCTTCCACCACACAGATCTTCGAGCGGTCGCGGCGCTCGCTCACGCAGATCGGGCAGTAGTCGCCGGTGGTGATATTGAAGCAGCGTTTGCAGAGCGTCACCTGCTCCTTCACCTGTATGATCGCCTCGGCCAGCACACGCGCCTGCTCATCGCCGGAGCGCAGCAGGAAAAAGGTGAGCCGGGATGCGGTTTTGGGGCCAATGCCGGGCAAACGGCTGAACGCATCGATCAGGCGTGCCACTGGCTCGACGATCAGCCCATTCGTATCGTTACCGTGCGTCATAGTACGATCGTACAGCGGCACCGAGCACACAGTGGATGCCCGGTGCCGCTGTACCTTTGCTAGAAGAGGCCAGGCATACCCTTCATACCGCCCATCAGCGGACCCATACGCTCCTCGGCCAGCTCCTGTGCCTTCTTCGATGCATCATTGACGGCTGCCATCAGCAGATCTTGCAACATCTCCACATCCTCGGCGTCGACGACGTCGGGCGATATTGTGATGCCTTTCAGCTCGCGATGGCCGTTCATTGTTACCATTACTGCGCCACCGCCCGAGCTCCCTTCGACCATCGTCTCGCCAAGCTCCTCCTGAATCTTCTGCATCTGGCGCTGCATCTGCTGCGCCATCTGCTGGAGCTGTCGTGGATTCATCGTTATCTCCTTACCAATCGAGGTGCCGAAAGAGCTGTTGTCTGGCCGTTAGAGTGCTGTGCGATTGCAACGGCTAGGCGGCTCTCTTTTAAAATCATATAGTTGCTATAGCTTACCACACGCATGCGCGTGCGGCAACCTATGCGATACGCAACTATGGCGTGATGATCGGCAGATAGAGTTCCTCAAGGTCAAGCGCGGGGCAGGCCTCGTCGGCCTGCGCAAAGACGGCCAAATAAGCTTTGTTATCGCCGGGCGTGACGATCGTATTCTCTGCTGAAGCGCTATGGCTCCAGTGGCAAAACTGCATCGGCTCGCCGTCGAGTGTCTGGTCTGCCGGTACATCTAGTCGGAGCCGATAGCCCGGCCATGAGCGCACCGCCGCTGGCCCGGTGATGGTGTTGCCGCTGGTTCCACCGTCGACGATGATCTCAAGCCCCGTCGGCACGGTTGCGAACGTCAGCGTGACGATCTGCGGGCGCAGTTCGCGGGTTATCGTGTCGTACGACCGAGCGCATCCGCTGCGGTCAGGCGAATCTCGAGGTAGCTCGTGTCGACCGCCGGCAGATCTTCGGGGCTAGGTGCGATCAATGCAACGCTGCTACCCGTGGCGCTCAGGTAGGGGTGGAAGTGCTGGTCGTGATGCTGGCGCACTTCCCACTGCAGGCGCTCGCCAGGGATCTCGCCCTCTTGCGCATCGCTTGCGCTGCCGCGTAGTGTGAAGCGCTGGCCAACCACAAAGGTGCTCCGTCGTCGGGGGCGGCGATCTGCGGCTCGGGTGGCGTATTGCCCACATCAATGCGCACTGTGACCGGATCAGAAGCGATGCTGCGCTCGTCGCGCACGATCAGGGTGGTGGTGTAGGTGCCAGGTGCGGTGTAGGTATGCTCGGGCGCGGCGGCGCTGCTGGTCGCGCCATCGCCAAAATCCCATTCATAGCTCAGTGCTGCCTCTTCTGGGTCGCTACTGCCCCGCCCATCGAAGTTGACCGTCAGCGGAGCCTCGCCAAATGTTGGTGTCGCGCTGATCGATGCCGTCGGCGCGGCGTTCGGCGTGCCGTTGTAGCTCAGGCGGCGAATGTCGTCGCTCTCGAAGGTGCTGTAGTAGAGCGCCTGGGTGTCGCCAAAGGGGCCAAAGGCCATGTAAACGACGCTGTTGCTGCCGAGGCCTGCCATAAATTCCTGGGCCGTGTAGCTGTTGCCGTCGCGAACGAGTGCCGCAACCACGCCGCAGCCATAGTCGGCCACCAGGTAGGCACCGTCGTACTCTTGCGGCCAGATACCGTTTGGCACAAAGGCACCGGCGGTGATCGAGTAGCAGTTGTTGAAGGGCGAGCCGGGGCCGTTATTGCCGTGGTTGTACTCAAAAACCGGGTCGACCATGTTGGGCGGCGTCGGATCGCAGGTGCCACGCGTATCGTTCACCCGCGTGCCCTCACGGCAGTTCCAGCCGTAATCGGCCCCCGCTGCGCCCTCATTCACTTCCTCGCGCTCGCCCTGGCCGACATCGTTGATGAAGAAACGTGTACCGCTCGCGTTGGGATCCATCGCAATACGAAAGGGGTTGCGCAAGCCCCAGGCGAATGTTTCCTGACAATGCTGGTCGGCAGCGGTTACGCCGTCATCAGCACAGCGCCGCACGTTCGGGTCGCTGTCGGCGAAGGGGTTATCGGCGGGGATGTCGCCATCACGGGTGATGCGTAAAATCTTGCCAAGCAGCGTGTGTTTGTCGCGCGCGGCGTCGTTGCTACCAGCGCCACCACCGCCATCGTAGTCTTGCCCGCCATCGCCGACGCTGACATAGAGGTAGCCGTCGTTGCCGAAGGCGAGGTGCCGGCGTTATGGTTGCCGTTCGGCGAGGAAATATTGTCGACGAGCACAAC